>JAULZZ010000070.1:0-5861 GCA_032117095.1 Paenibacillus sp. | reverse complement strand
ATCTTCTCTGCTTATTTTATACATTTTCATCACCCATATTCATTGTATCACACATGCGTTATTGTGTCGATATATCTGTTTGGAATTAGTATTAGTATTAGTATCGCCTGTTCAAAAGTCCCCCCCCTCGTCGCTGTGGAGCACACGCACGGTGGCTACACGCGCCGTACATCGCTTATCCGATCGATTGAAATCGTGATTCGCATTCTGGGGCTGTCATCTTCTGCACGCACTTCGCATATGTATCCTGCATGCGACTGTACGCAACAAGCAAAGGGGGAACCAACACGATGTGTGGAATTACCGGTTGGGTCGATTTTACGGCATCAGAAGGACCGCAGACGGAAATCGTCGCACGCATGAATGCAACACTCGCGCCACGCGGACCCGATGATGCGGGCATTTGGACGAACCCCTACGTGACGTTTGGACATCGTCGACTGAGTATTATCGATCCATTGCTCGGAAAACAACCGATGATTCGTACGTATGGTGGGCATACGTATGGCATCGTGTACAACGGCGAACTCTACAATGCGCCAGAAATAAGACAACAACTCATCGCCTTAGGGCACGTCTTTTACACGTCTTGTGACACGGAAGTGTTGTTGGTCGGAGCAATCGAGTGGGGAGAAGCCGTCGTCACGCGTCTCAATGGCATTTTTGCTTTTGCACTGTGGAATCCCCGTGAAGAGGCTGTCTGGCTTTGTCGCGATCGGTTAGGGGTCAAACCGTTGTTTTATGCCTCGATCGATCCGATGGGGTTCCTCTTTGGCTCCGAGCAAAAAGCGCTACTGGCTCACCCCCAAATGGAAGCATCTGTCGATGCCGAAGGACTCGCCGAAGTGCTCGCCTTAGGACCAGCGCGCACGCCAGGGCATGCGCTCTACCGCGGGATGCATGAAGTCAAGGCAGGTGGCATCGTCCGCTTTGATCGCAATGGCATACGCAAGCGCACCTACTGGCGACTCGAAGCACACGAACATCCCGACGATGCACAAACGACAGCAAACACAATTCGTACGTTGCTCCACGATACCGTCTCGCGCCAACTCGTAGCCGATGTTCCCGTATGTACGTTGCTTTCTGGTGGGTTGGATTCGAGCGCACTCACCGCCATCGCTTCTGCGGCGTATACGGCACAAGTGCGCACGTTTTCGGTGAATTATGCGGAACAAGACACACACTTTCGTCCGTCTGCCTACACCCCTGGGTCCGATGAACCGTGGATCGACAAAATGATCGCTCATAGTCACACGCACCACACGCGCATCACGCTCGATACCCCTGCTCTCCTCAACGCATTGCACGATGCGGTCATCGCTCGGGATGCACCGGGGATGGCCGATGTTGATGCGTCCCTGTTGTTGTTTTGTCGTGCGATCCGGCAACACGCACGTGTCGCGTTGTCTGGAGAGGCTGCCGATGAATTGTTCGGAGGATATCCTTGGTTCCATCGCCAAGATGCGCTTACTGCTGCGACATTTCCATGGGCAAACGCCCTGTCCTTGCGTGCACAGCTCATTCATCCGAGTTTGCATGCGTGGATTCGTCCGACAGCCTATGTACAAGACCGTTATCAGGAGGCGATCCAAGACGTCCCTTCACTCCCACGCGAACAAGACACGCATGCGGCACGCATCCGCACGATGCACCATTTGAACCTCACGCGATTTATGCCTACTTTATTGGAGCGCAAAGATCGCATGAGCATGGCATGTGGCTTAGAAATTCGCGTCCCTTACTGCGACCATCGTTTGGTCGAATACGTGTATAATATCCCTTGGGAAATGAAAATGCACGGAAAACATCCAAAAGGGATTTTGCGCGAGGCGCTGCACGGGACGTTGCCGTCGGACATCTTATATCGCCAAAAAAGCCCTTATCCGAAAACACATCATCCTGCCTATACAGAGGGCGTACGCACGGCACTTTGCACGATCCTCGCAGAGAAAACGTCTCCCCTGTGTGCATTGCTACACACAGAACACATTCGTCAATTGACCGAATTGCCAGCATCACAAATGCATCTGCCTTGGTTTGGTCAACTCATGTCCGGTCCCCAGCTGTTTGCGTATTTGCTACAAGTACACATCTGGCTCACGGCGTATCGGGTGCGCATCGTCTCATAAAAAATACAGTCATCGCACGAAAAAAAAGCCATTTTTTATGCATTAACATAAAAAATGGCCGACTTTTTTCATTTGGTGCAACAGGTGGCGCATCGCTTCTCCGCGGTGGCTCATCTGTTGTTTTTGTTCCACGGTCATTTGGGCCGTCGTGCACCGATGATTGTCTACATAAAAATAAGGGTCATAGCCAAACCCGTGATGCCCATACGGACGATCGGTGATCCATCCTTGACATGCCCCTTCTGCGGCGATCGTACGGTCATCCGTCGGGGAATACAACACTACCGCACAACGAAACGAAGCGGTCCCCCACACGGACACTGCGCCACGTTGTTGCGGATGCCCGACGACACGTTGCAGCTCCGCCTGTAACTTCATAGCGTTCAACGCATCCGATGCCTTCTCCCCCGCATAACGGGCGGAATAAACGCCCGGTGCGCCGTCCAACGCCTCTACGAACAATCCCGAATCATCTGCCAACACGGGTGTGCCGATGACGCCAGCGATCGTTTGCGCTTTGATCAAGGCGTTCTCACGAAGTGTCGTCCCCACTTCTGCGATGTCGATATTTTGAACTTCTTTTAGATCAGTCATTGGAAGCAACGTATACCCCAACGGCGCCAAAAAATGTCGGTATTCCAGCAATTTCCCTGCATTTTTTGTCGCGATAACGAGTCGGTTTGTCTCGCGTAATCCATTCATTGGCGCTGTTCCTTTGTCCCGATTTTTGTTCCCGCACCCCCGAGCACTTCGCCTTGTGCGGTCACGAGCTGTGCAATCGCAGCATGGGCACAATCGAGCATGGAAAGCAGTTTCGTCCGCGAAAATGTCGTACGTTCCCCTGTCCCTTGGACTTCAACAAGGTCGCCTCCCCCTGTCATCACGACGTTCACATCGACATCGGCGGTGTGGTCTTCTGCATACGTCAGATCGACCATCGTTTGTCCGCACACGACGCCTACGCTCACCGCCGCCAAATACGCTTCGATCGGGTACGATACGAACGATACTCCGTTACAGGCGAGTCGATGCACCGCCAAAGCAAAAGCGACGAATGCCCCCGTCGTGGCCACTGTGCGGGTACTGCCATCGGCTTGTAACACGTCACAATCCACGACAATCGTACGAGGACCGAGCGCCTCTAAATTCGTCACTGCGCGCAAAGAACGACCGATCAAACGTTGGATTTCTAACGTACGCCCTCCCAGCTTTCCTCTCACCGCTTCACGTACGGTACGTTCGTGTGTTGCACGTGGCAACATTGCATATTCTGCATGTACCCACCCTTGTCCTTTGCCACGCAAAAAAGCGGGCACCTTGTTTTCGACGGTTGCCGTGCAAAGTACTGTCGTCCCTCCGAGCGTGATCGTCACCGACCCCTCCGCATACGCATTCGTATGTGGAAGCAGTTGGAGCGGCCGCAACGCCTCGCTGGATCGGCCATCTGTTCGCATCATGCCCCTCCTCATTGATCACCCTTTAAATTTGACGTGCTGAATTTCCATATGCGCATACTGCACCCGATACGATGGCTCTACTTTTTGGACAAACGGCAAGCGGAGCAGTTTGGTGCGTACTGCAACCGCCTCTTCTTCGTTCACATACAACACCGCATAGTGCATCCGTTTGGACACGTAATGCACGTGTCCGTATTTCTCTAACTGCCGAGCAACCCCTGGGCTGTCTAGCCAAACAATCCATCCTGCACGCGGTGTAATCACGGTTCTCCCCCCCTGATGCCTCCACGTCGGAGCGCACCGCCTACCAACCTCAAAAAATTAGCGTCGTACATGATACAAAACTTGATTGCAATCCATACGGGGTACCTCTATCCCCCAATTTGTAAAAAAACCTTGCCGTAAACAAACGCATCTTTCGCCGATGTGTATGTGTTTCGTATTAGCCACATTGGCAAGACCCGCCAGACCCACACCCACCGCCCTGTTTTCCTACTTCGGGAAAATTACTGGGGACTTTAATAGACGGACTGACCGCCTCGGCGAGCAACTGGGATACCCGATACAACAGCATATCCAACGCCAATTCTGCGTCCTTCCACGTGCGTACTGCTGGAATTTCCATGGCTAATCGTTCTATTTCTTGCATATTTTCTAAGGCTTCATGGTAGTTTGGGTGGAAATGCCCAAAGCGCTGTGCCTCCTCAAATCGTTCCTTGGCGCGCATCATCTGCTGTCGCCACTGCGACGCCGACACGTCTTGTTCCATGGTTTCTTTAGAAGTGACATACTGTCGCAACTCGTACGACTGTAACAACGCTTGCGCCAATGCATCGGCTTTTTCCAAAATGACCACGTGGTCCAACGCCTGCAATGCAGCCCCATTCATCTTCTCGCCCATCCCTTCATCTAAACGAACATTGTAGCGAGAATACCGAAAAAGACACCGTATATGCTTGTATTTTACCATAACGCAAAACAACATGGAAAGGCACAGACGTCCGCACGCATGGTTACGTACGTAGCATCCCCCCCAAAGCAACTGAGTTTGACGTGGCGTACGTTCCTGCTTTTAATATTGGGTGAACCACTTTCCTGTCGTTTCGGCAAGCAGACGTTTTTGTTTGTCCACTAGCTCATATACACGGATCGAGTACGTTTGAAAGGTGACGAGATTCACGTTGTCAAATTTTATGGTGATTTCTTCCGTGCCCAATTTCAATGCTTTTTCGCCATCTAAGATCACTTCTTCTACCCCCGTGTTCCCTGTCCACACATCTTTAATTTCGAAAAGCAACTTCTTATCTGGCGGGTATTCCACATAATCCGTGCTTCGATCGAGTTTGTATGTCATTTTGAGGTCGAATGTACTGCCACTCGTCGGCGTCACGATGTATTGAGAAACGGAAAATGTGTAAGGGCGCAGGAACAAGTTTGACAAATTGTTCTTCACATCGGACGTTTCAAAGCCTAGCGTCATCGCGCGGAGATTGACGTACCCATCGAGCGCTTCCCCTTGATTGGCCAGTGCTGTTCCTTTTAGTCCGAGGCCGACGAACAACTGCATGTTGTCGCGTTTGATATTTTTGGAAAATGTGCTGCGCATGCTCAATAAAGTTTTTTGCTGTGGCCCGATTTTGTTGGCGGTATGCACGATCGTCGCAGGATACGTCGATCCGTCTTGTGTACGATAATACGCATAAAATGCCGGCGGAGTCGCTTGACGCGTCTCTTGGTTGATCCATTCCATTTGGGTATAGACGAGGTCATTCGTATCCGACTGATAAATCCGTGTGCCGATTACCGTCAATTCTGAGCGGATGCCTTCGGGGACGACGATGTATTTGGGTTGCAACGTTGCCAATGTCGAACTGCCCACACTGCGCGTATCGACGGCTTGCAATACGTCGACAATTTCTTCGTTGACTTTGTTCGTCAACTGAATGTTGAGCTTTTTGTATTTTTGGGTAAAGGACAAATTCCCCCGATAAATGAGCTGCACCTTTTCTCCTGGGGCGAGTGCGCTGGGGTTGTTGATGTTAATCAAACTCAAGTCGGTCTTCTTCGTCGCGATGCCATCGAACCATACTTTCCCGTCCCATGTGGGCACGGGGGCTACCCCGAGACTGCGATTGGTCACCTCCGCATACACGTAGAGGAAATCGTCACGTGTCCATGGCAATCGCTCGATCTCTTGAATGCGCACTTCGTAATCGTAGTTTTCATCGGCATAGTTGAACGGTTCGCTCGACGATTTTTCTTCGATATCCTT
>JAULZZ010000069.1:0-4228 GCA_032117095.1 Paenibacillus sp. | reverse complement strand
GGCAACGCCAATGACCCCATGCAACGAAGCCATCCGCTGTTCAAGGGAAGCGGTCGTCTCCATGATGCGCATAAAAAGCGAAGGAATTTGTTCAGGCAATGGGTGCGTTTGTTCCTCTGTAATCTCTAATGTTATTGGCAATGACCCTGCTCCTTCTACGAATCACGATTTCAACCCCGATATCGTATCGGTGCTACGCATCCGCTGTTCAATCCCACCAAACGATTGGGTAAAACACCGTTTGCTCTCCCGCAAAAGGCGACCCCCTGTGATACGGTTTCCATGGGGGATTCGTATCCGGTCGCACCACAATATCATCTGGACAGCATAGATGATTTTCCTCCTTAACTTTACCATTGTCTACGTCGGGTTGCAAAACACACAAGGGATGCCGTTGAACAACGCCCCGTTGCTCCCTATTGGGCAAGAGGAGACGCTTTGTGTACGGCATATGCCTCCACAATTTTTTGGACAAGGGTATGGCGCACGATATCCGCATGGGCAAAAGAAATAAAGCCAATATCCGCAATGTTTTGCAACACGAGTTCTGCTTCGATGAGCCCCGACATTTTCCCTTTGGGCAAGTCAATTTGTGTTTTGTCCCCTGTCACGACCATCTTGGAACGGTGTCCCAAACGGGTTAAACACATTTTCATCTGCTCAGACGTCGTATTTTGGGCTTCGTCCAACAAAACAAAACTGTCGTCTAACGTCCGACCGCGCATGTATGCGAGTGGGGCGACTTCGATCACCCCGCGTTCCAACAACTTAGCAACGGCATCACTGCCGAGAATATCGTGCAACGCATCATAAATCGGACGCAAGTATGGATCGGCTTTTTCGCGCAAATCCCCAGGCAAAAACCCTAAACTTTCTCCGGCTTCTACCGCAGGACGGGTCAAAATAATGCGTTTGATCGAACCTTCCTTGAGTGCCGCTACGGCACAAACGACGGCCAAATACGTCTTTCCTGTGCCCGCTGGCCCAATACCAAAAGACAGATCGCATTTGCGAATTGTATGGACGTAATGGCGTTGTGCGAGCGTCTTCGCCCGAATCGCTTTCCCCCGCACGGTCGTCGTAATGTCTTCTTGGGCGAGATACAACAACGTTTCAATTTGCATGGTACGAGAAAGTGCTAGCGCATAGGCAATATCTCGGCTAGACAAGGTCATCCCACGTCGGATGAGCGTCAGTAAAACATCAAACAATCGTTCGATTCTTTGTACTTCTGCTTCATTCCCTTGAATGACGATCGTCGCTCCACGTGTCAGCAACTGGGCGGACGTTTGTTGTTCGATAAGCAATAAAAATTGGTCTTGTGGCCCAAATAACGTCTGTCCTTCGTGGGCATCTTGCAATGAAATACGCGCTTCATAAGAAAACGTGCGCTCATTCAATGGGTTTGGTCACTCCTTCCCGTTCACAGGGGATTCGACCTCCTGCACGAGCAGTATAGGCAATCGGGCTTCCTTAGGGGGTGTCGCGACTGGATTCCGTGATGGGCAACGGTACACCGAGTGCAATCTCTACCGCATAGACGACTTTCATCTTTACTTTACCATTGTATATGTGCGTGTGCAAAATGAGCGGTGTCAAAAACCGTACGTCTGCACCATAGATGGCGAGAATTTGTGCACGAATTTGATCCAATGCATGCGCTTTCGCTTGTTCGATCGTATATTCTTTTTGTATTTTTGTCGTTTCACGCATCGTCGTGCGTTGGATGTACACGGGGAGCGTGAACGTGCCCATTCGGATCGGGATATGCTCGATATCGGGGGACGCTTGCACAAAGGAAGACGGTGCAGGGGTTCGCCATATAAGACGACGGTTTCCCCATGCGAGGGAATGGTGCGTGGCAACGTTTCCCGTATACGTGACGATCGTGCGCAGAAGTGGGGACTGTACGGTATACGTCAGCCACGTTTTTCCACGCACTTCTCCCGAGGCAACAACGAGAGGAGCGGGGGGCTGTCCGGCTGCGGGAGACGGCAATGCGAGCTGTCCTTTGATCAAAATATCGCCACGACTGACATGTTGATGCACGCGTACGACAGGCACGCCCTGATGGGCGATGATTTTGGAGACGATCGCATCTGTTTTGGCGATGAGGTGTTGCGGACTTGTTCGCTCCATCACAAGGGGGATTTTCGCCTCTACGACGCGGATTGTCGCTTTTGTCCCTTGAAGCTCGATCCCGATCCACGCAAATTGTGGCAAGGCGACGAGCATGCGTGCAGACAGCTGATCCCACGGGGGCAGGTGTTTTTTCCACTGCCCTGTATACAAGCCCATCGAGGAAGCCACGCGCAACACGTGGGACAATGGGACGGTTTCATTGCCTACGATGCGAATCGTCCACACCACGGAAGACAGCATATATAGCGCTGCGACAAACAAAACTGCCCCACATAAAAAAACTTTGCGTTGCAAAAGGCGTTGGTACACAAATGGAAAACCAGATTTTTGTAAAAAACGGACGCGACAGCCACTGCGAAATACGAGTGCCCGTAGTCGCCATATATCACGCAACGACAAAGTAACAATGACCCGATCCGCCGTCATCCGCACGATAGACCACAAGCAAATGTGCTGTTGCATCATCGTGCCCAGTAATTTTTCTGCTTCGTGCCCTTGCACGACGATCGTCACACGCCCTTCCCACCATCGTTGCACATTTGTAGACATGCTTTACTCCTTTGCTTGGAAAACCTATTTTTCACATCCATTGTACGCCGTGTCCCCCCGTTTATCGTACGGGGCTTTTTTTCTCCATCTGTATCCATACGGAAGCAATCGTGCCTTCAACTACGAGCTCCTCGGGCGTCATTTTGCGTACTTCAAGCTGTTGTCCTTCGATCACAAGCTCGCCATGCAACAGCCCGATACGCACTTTCGTTGTATGTAGTTCCAGCAATCCGTTGTGCAACTCGACCATCACATGGGACGATCCGATGACGTCAATGCGTGCAAGAGATGGTTGGAGTGGGGAGTGCGCAGTCAACAACCGCATCCATTGGGGCAGTCGTCGTTTCGTAGTCGTTTGGGGCATCGTCTCTCACCTGTCTCCTTGATGTATCACAGGATATGCACGAAGACAAAGAAGCAGCACGCACCCTTACACCCCCCCGTTGCATACGAAAAAATAAAAAAACGCCATGCATGACATCTCTTGTGGCATGGGGCGCACGCAGGCACAAAAATATACGACTTTGTCCTATAACATATTCCGAGGACGCCATCATATCTTAAACGCATCGGCCACTCATCGCTGAGCGCAGGGTAAATAAATGGGGTCTTTCCAAAAGAGGAGGCTACAGACGTGGAACAACCGACTGGATTACGTTTGGACGTAACCGAACGCATACCATTAAGCGCCACACAGGCGGATGTCGCGCAACTTGAACAAGCAACCTTAGTTCCTGAGTTACGACTTACCCGAGAAGAAACGCACGATGAACTGCTCCTTAGTGGGCAACTTTTGTTCCATGGGACGTACCGTGCCATGGGCGTACAGGGGCACACCGAAACATTGCAACACGCCATCCCTGTGCACATTCATTTGCCCACACAACGCATCCTTGATGAAGAAGCCATCGGTGTGGTCGTCGAGCAATTGGACGTGACGGTCGTGTCTGCACGTACTCTCGAAGTGTCTAGCGTCCTCCTCCTCGAAGGCATTGCAGGCACAGCGGTCGCTGGTCATTTCCATCCTACGGTACAACAAGAGGAGCCCATATCGCCACTGTCCGAACCCACAGGGGTTGCCGATACAACGACGCCCAATCCGTTTGTGCGCCCTGAAGACAGCACGCCTGTGTTTAAGGAGCAATATTTTTCTTTTGATACGCAAATGTCTGCGGATCACGTTGCGCATGCCGAAACAAACCGCGAGCAGGCAGTAGACGCTGTCCCCACCTTCGCCGAAAAACCGAGTACGCCGGTGTCCGAACATGAATTCGAAAATATCACTGCGGCCATACAAACGCCTGTCCACGATGAATCGCAATCCGTCGCCGTAAACACGACAGCCGTCCCCTACGCCTCCGAGCATGCCGCTGAAACCGGGAAAAACGCTGACCTTTTCACACCCGTCCCCACGGTCGCCTTGGACGCCTCCCCACATCCGCACACAAAAACGCCTCACCCTACGACGACTTCACAACCAATCTCGGAAGGCATCGCATGGCAAGACGTATTTGTTGGTTCGGCTGCGACAGCGACC
>JAULZZ010000068.1:0-22157 GCA_032117095.1 Paenibacillus sp. | reverse complement strand
GCCTGTTACTGCCCGCAGGCGACGTGTTGCGGACCGAATTTGACCGTTGCGCATATGTATTATCCTGATGTAGACTTCACTACGCGCAAAGCGTTCGTTTCGTCACCTACTCCATGCCAAGGGAGGGCTGTGCCATGTTACGAAACTTCTTGATTGTTTGCGGGGGGTTGTTGTTTTTATACGGGATGTTCACCGTAGGGGCTCCTTTTTTGATGGCGTTGTTGGTTGCTATTTTTCTGGAACCGCTGAATATGCGGTTGATCCAATATACTAAAATCAATCGTATCTTCGTAGCGACGGTGACGTGCAGTTTGTTCGTTGTATTGTTTTTTCTATTTACGTATTTGGTGTTGGCGAAGATTGTTACAGAGCTCATTTCCCTCATAAAAAATCTGGATTATGCCGTGATCAAGCAACTCGTCAATGACATGTTAGCACAACTCGAAGGCGTGCTCCATCGTCTTCCCCCTGAAGTGGCCACAAACGTGCAACATTATGCGCTCAATCAAGTGCAGTCATTACAAACGATTGCGACGCGATTGTCGGCGTATTTTGTGTCGTGGTTAAGTGCGCTTCCGGGTTTATTACTCACGTTCTTGGTGTTCATGATTGCGGTATATTTGTTTAGTTACAGCTTGGGTTCAATCAAGCAGACGTTTCTTCATTTCTTCGAAGAACGTTCGCGTGCCAAAGTCGATACCGTATTGGGGAAATTGCACAAAGCAGTGACGGGTTTTTTGCGTGCCCAAGCGTTTTTGAGTTCATTGACGTTTGTGATGGCTTTTATTGGGTTGTTGCTATTGGATGTAAAGTATGTGGTGGCGCTGGCCTTTTTGATCATTGTCGTCGATGTGCTTCCCGTGCTTGGCACAGGTTCTGTACTCGTGCCTTGGGCGGGGGTTGCATACTTTGGAGGCGATACGACGTTGGCGATCGGTTTGATCGTGTTGTTTATCGTCATTACAGTCGTCAGACGTGCGGTAGAACCCAAAGTGTTGGGTGAACAGCTGGGGATTGCGACACTGCCCACGTTGATGAGTTTGTATGTCGGCTTTCAGCTCGTGGGGGCGATCGGATTGTTACTTGGTCCGATTGTCGTCATTATTTATCAGGCGATGGTCAAAGTAGGGTTGTTATCCATACGCATCCGCCTCGAATCTTAAGTGTGTCGTGGGCAACCCCATGCGCATGGGTTGCATCGGGGAGCGATTTGGGTGGTATAATATACACAATGGCTGCATAGACCATGGCGAGCGATGAAGGAGGCCATAGCATGTTTTCGGGATGGCGGGCGCGAGATTTAGGGATCGATTTGGGGACAGCGAACACGCTCGTTTTTATGAAAGGCAAAGGGATTACGGTGCGGGAGCCATCTGTAGTGGCGGTACGGACAGATACGAAGGCGGTCGAAGCGGTTGGAGAAGCCGCCAAGCGCATGATTGGGCGTACGCCCGGGAACATTCGTGCAATGCGCCCGATGCGTGACGGTGTCATCGCAGATTTCGACACGACCGCTACGATGATTAAATATTTTATTCGCCAAGCCCAGAAAAACTATCGCACATTTTTGGGGCATCCGAATGTGCTCGTCTGTGTTCCCTCGGGAATTACTGCGGTAGAGCGTCGTGCCGTCGAAGATGCATCGCGTCAAGCAGGCGCCAAAGACGCATTTTTGATTGAGGAGCCGTTTGCTGCAGCGATTGGGGCAGAGTTGCCCGTATGGGAACCCACGGGAAGTATGGTCGTAGATATTGGCGGGGGGACGACAGAAGTTGCCGTCATCTCCCTCGGGGGCATCGTGACGAGTCGCTCGATTCGTGTCGCAGGCGACGAGATGGATGAAGCGGTCATCCAATACATTAAACGCACGTACAATTTACTGATAGGAGAACGCACCGCAGAAGCCTTGAAAATTGAGATTGGTTCGGCGATCGTGGGGAGCGAAAAAGGCGTGATGGATATTCGGGGGCGCGACTTGGTGTCGGGATTGCCGAAGACGATCATCGTGAAAGCAGACGAAATTGCCGAAGCGTTGGGGGAGACGGTCAATAGCATTGTGGATGCAGTAAAAATCACGTTAGAAAAGTGTCCGCCAGAGCTTTCATCGGACATTATGGATCGGGGTATTGTGCTGACAGGGGGCGGGGCGTTGCTACGCAACCTAAACAAACTGCTCATGAAGGAAACGGGCATGCCGGTCATCGTAGCGGAAAATCCATTGGACTGTGTTGTCATGGGCACAGGATTGGCACTCGATCACATTCAGCTATTCAAATCACGCAGTGGCATACACGTGAGATCTTGGCGGTAGTGTGGTGAAAGGGTGGTGGGGAGGCAATGTTCACGTTTTGGCGCAACAAACGATTGCTTGGCGGATTTATCGTCATCATCGTCTTTATTGCGGGAATGGGATTTTCCTTGCGCCAAGAAGGGGGACGTGTTTTGTGGCCGATCCAGTTGCTCAATGATACGGTTGCATTTTTTCAACAGGGCATACATACCCCCGTTTATGTCGTGAAACAATTTTTCATAGACATCGCCGAGGTCGGGACGATTTATGAAGAAAATGACGTATTGCGTCGTACGCTCGCCCAATATGCGCGCGATACCGTACGGCTTAACGACCTCGAAGACGAAAATAAACGGCTCAAAGAAGCGTTACAGTTTACGACACGCCAAATGCAATACGATCGCTACACGTACCGCATTGCCACAGTCATTTCCGAAAGTGCCGATCGCTACAATCGGGTCGTGAAAATTAATTTGGGTCAAAAAGACGGCATCGCGCGGGACATGGCGGTCATGACGACAGAAGGATTGGTCGGGCGCATTGTGCAAGTGTACCCGTTTTCCGCCAATGTGCAGTTGTTGACGGATCTGACTGCCACGGGAGATTTTCCGGCGAACAAGGCCATCGCTGCGACGGTACTTGGACATGAGCGCGAGTCTTTTGGTATGATCGAGCGGTATGATCCCCAAGAACGGACGCTGATTATGACGAAAATTGATCAAAATGATCCGCTTGCCGTGGGCGACCAAGTGATGACATCGGGGTTGGGCGAACTGTTTCCGCGAGGGCTTGTCATTGGCACGGTTGTCGCACGGCGCATCGGGGATACGGGGTTGACGCATATGGCAACGATTCGCCCAGCGGCGCGTTTTCAATCGTTGCACGAAGTATTCGTCGTCGAGGTGCCGACGGTTGAATAGGGGGCGAACGTATCGGTTTTTTGCACTGATGGCATGGAGTGTGTTTGTATTTGGATTTGAAACGGTCGTCTATCCACTCCTTATCGGGGAATCTTGGTTGCACGACCATGCGATTTATCCGCGTCTAACATTGACGATTGTGCTTTTTTGTGGCATCTTCGGAGGGAGACGTTTGGCGATGGGAGCGGGTTTGCTCGTCGGACTCGCCCAAGATACGCTCTATATGGGGCATATGATTGGTGTGCATGCGCTGGCGTATGCGGTCGTCGGATATGGCGTCGGCGTATGGCAACGCAAAGGAGGTGCCACCGTATTTTCGGCGACACTGCGTCAAGCGTGTGGACTGCTCGTATGCGAGTGGATCGTTTTTGCGTGCTATCGGCTGTTTCGCCTGTATGATCAACCGCTAGAAGCGGTGTTTTTCACTGGGATGGTTCCGAGTGTGGTCGGCGGGACGTTGTTTGCACTGTGTTGTTTTTGGGGGATGCGTGCAGGGCTTGGAGGTGCTACGGATACACAAGAACCAGAAGACAGTGAAAAAACAACACCGACGTCACCTTTTCAGTAGCGTGGTGCGATAAGAGATCCCCTAATTATGATTTTTCAACCGATGCATATACCAAAGGAGGCGCCCCGTGACTGCAAAGAAACCGCTTGTGATTATCAAAGGGGTGAAAGAAGGGCTGTTTTTTTTGCTCGATGAAGAAGCCCCTTTTCCAGAGGTTGTGGCTGAACTCAATCACAAGCTCACCCATTCACATGGTCAATTTTTATTTGGACCCATCACACACGTACACGTGCGCACTGGAAAGCGAATCGCTACGGAAGAAATTCATCATGTCATTCGCGAATCATTTAGCTATCATGGAAATTTACTCATACAATCGATCCAAAGTGACGGCGAGGAATACGCTACTCCCTCACAAAGTCGTCCAACGTCCAAAATGCCTATGGTTCATCTTGTATCGCGGATTGTTCGTTCTGGGGACGTTGTCCAAGAAGAAGGGGACGTACTCGTCGTCGGGGATGTCAATGCGGGTGGCATGGTCGTGACCACGGGAAACATCTACATTATGGGGTGTTTGCGAGGGATTGCCCATGCGGGATACGGGGGCTATGAAGATAAAATTATTGTAGCGGTTATCATGGAACCGACACAGTTGCGCATTGGCGCATTGATCACCCGTGCACCCGATGAGCGAACGACGCGTGTCAATCCCATGGAATTTGCCTACGGTCACGAAGGGCGTATCCATGTGGCAAACATGAGTCAGTTGCAAAAGTTGCGTCCCCAAAACCAATACAGCGTCGGGCGAGGATGAATGCAGCGCACGATTCCACGGGAAGGCGCAATGGACTTTTCCCGTATGATCCATCTACTATGAGGGAGGTTGAGGAAAACATGGGAGAGGCGATTGTCGTCACATCAGGCAAAGGCGGTGTGGGGAAGACGACAACGACAGCCAATATCGGGACAGCGCTCGCCTTATTAGGGAAACGGGTGTGTCTGGTGGATACGGATATCGGGTTGCGCAATTTGGATGTCGTCATGGGATTGGAAAACCGTATTTTGTATGACCTAGTCGATGTCATCGAAGGCAGAGCCCGACTTGCACAGGCATTGATCAAAGACAAACGTTGTGAAGCGTTATATTTGTTGCCTGCGGCGCAAACAAAAGATAAAAACGACGTGTTGCCTGAGCAAGTACGCGAAGTCGTCCACAAACTCAAATACGAGTACGATTACGTCATCATTGACTGTCCAGCAGGCATTGAGCAGGGATTTCGTAACGCTGTCGCTGGGGCAGACCGTGCGATTGTGGTGACAACGCCGGAAAAATCTGCTGTGCGGGATGCCGATCGTATCGTGGGGCTCTTAGAAAAAGGACACGTCGAACCGCCGAAACTCATTATTAACCGCATACGTCCGCACATGATGAAGCAAGGCGAGATGCTCGACATTGACGAAGTATGTACGATTTTGGCGATAGATTTGCTCGGTGTTGTGCCGGATGACGAACAGGTGATCAGAGCGGCGAACAACGGGGAGCCGACCGTACTCACGCCGACGTCGCGCGCGGCCTTGGCGTACCGCAATATTGCTAGACGCATATTAGGCGACACAGTGCCGTTGATGTCGTTGGATCAAAAGCAAGGGATGATTCATCGGTTGCGCAAGTTTCTCGGAGTATAAAACATGCAGCCTCGATCAAACACATCTCTAAAGCGTTGGCGGATTGCTCAAATCGATTGGATGGTCGTTTATATTCTTACATTTTTCGTGCTTGCGAGCACGGTCATCATCCGCAGTGCAGTCGAGGGGCAACACAGTTTTACAGGCATTCATCAGCGCCACGTCTTCAACTATGCGGTCGCTTTTCTCATGATGATGATTACTGCGATGATAAATTATCGGGTATGGGTGCGATGGGCGCATTATTTTTATGGCATCGGTGTGCTCGGATTGTTGGCGGTGTACTTTTTCGGCGTCATCAAAAACGGCGCACGGGGCTGGTTTACGATCCCACTTATCGGGATGGATTTGCAACCGGCAGAGCTGATGAAACTGTTTCTTATCTTGTTTCTTGCCCAACGGTTGGCTGTACGGGGTGGAAAAACGTTGACAGTTTGGCGGGATGTCGTGCCGTTGGCGGTGCTGATGGCCTTTCCCTTTCTATTGGTGCTCATTCAACCGGATTTAGGCAATGCGATCATTTATGGCGTGATTTTCTTGGGTATGCTGTGGGTCGCCAACGTGAAACTCATCGTCGTATTGGCGGGGGTGATCGGCGCAATCGTCATCGCAGGCGCATCGTTTTATGCCTTGACGACGTTTCATTCCCCAATTGAAGCGTTCTTACAAACGTACGGTGCAGGTCACTGGATGCAACGCATTGACACGTTTTTATATCCCGATCAAGCGTCCAAACATGCGACGTACCAAATTACGAATTCATTGCGGGCGATTGGATCGGGGTCGTTGTGGGGCGAAGGGTATATGCAAGGCGATTCTGTACACGGTGGGTTTATCCCCTATACGTATTCGGATTCAATTTTTGTCGTCATTGGCGAAGAATTCGGGTTTCTTGGGGCATCGTTGTTGTTGCTGTTGTATTTTTTCTTATTGTATCGCCTCGTGTGGATCGCCATCGCATGTCCTGAGCGGAGCGGGAGTTATATCATCCTCGGTGTCGTCACGATGCTAGCGTTCCAAATATTTCAAAATATCGGCATGTTTTTGGCGATTTTACCCCTCACAGGCATTACGTTGCCGTTTATTTCATATGGTGGCTCCTCGTTGCTCATCAATTTGATTTCGATCGGATTGGCGTTGAGCATTCATCTTCATGGCAAAATGAATTACAGAGATCAAAAGGCGACCGCAGCCATCAACATGCCTTGATCCCCCCCTCACAGGCATGAAAATTTTCTCCTTGTGGTTTCAGCGGAATGCGCATAAGTGAGTTGTTGCACACGTATCGTGTAATACGAATCCGTATTTCAATCCATAGATCCCGCAGAAAGGTCATGCCTTTGTGCCATGGTCAAAACATCTTTTGCTTTTGCGCAAAAGGAAGCCGTCTGTGTCTATGTTTATAATAGGGAATTCGTAAGAGGACGAAATCGTGAGGTGTGTCGTGCGCATGGCCAATCGACTGGAATATGTGTGGCAATGTGTTTTAGCGGGAATGTTGGGCATGATGCTGTGCGTGGTGATGAACGTCCAAGGGGAGTCTTGGGTAAAAGCGCAGTGGTGGGTTCGTTATGCGCTCTCGACACAAACACACACGAAAATGATACAACAGACGTATGCGAGCGTATTCGGTACACGTCCTGCTTTTTTGCCTTCGCGTTTTGTTGTGCCAACAGACGCCTTGATCCGAACGAAAGTAAAAACGTTATCCCTTTTTCCGATGTATACAACGATTTCTGCAATGCACCAGACAAACGGACTGACGAAAGGCATTTATATTCAAAATCCATCTCCGCATGCGCCGGTTCAGGCGTATAAAGAGGGGTTGGTCGTCTATGCAGGAGAATGTCCCGTACGAAAGTACTGTGTCGTCTTGCTGCACAATCAAAAAACATTGACTGTATATGGTATGCTCGCAGAAGTGCGCGTTGCGCCACATGCGTGGGTTGACAAAGACCACGTACTTGGTACGCCTGCGCCACAGCGCAACGCATGGTATTTTGCCGTCATCCAACAAGGGCGCTGGGTCGATCCGCGGCAGGCAACTGCCCGATGAAGGAGAAGCAAACGATTTTTGACTTGCTCAGCCGTGTGCGTCTACATCCGTTATTTTATCTCGTGATGGTCGGTGCTATTTTAACAAACCATACGTTTGAAGTCGTGAGTTTATTTGTTTTTGTGTTTTTGCACGAATGTGGACATGTTATCGCTGCACGGAAAGTCGGATGGACGGTGCATCGGGTGTGGTTGACGCCGTTTGGGGGCATGATGGAAACGGATGCGGACGACAGTGGCCCGATTTTACCAGACTTGCTCGTTACGCTAGCGGGTCCTTTCACGCACATTGTGTGGATTGGGCTGGCTTATGGGCTGTTGTACATGCAATGGTCTGATGTCGCTGCGGCACACTACGTGATCAATGCCAACGTGACGTTGTTGGGATACAATGCGCTGCCCATTTGGCCATTGGACGGTGGGCGAGGGGTGCGTACGATACTTTGTCGCTTTTTCCCCTATTATACGGTGTTGCAGTGGACGACGTTTGTGAGTTTAAGTGGTGCTGTGTGCATGCTGTTTGAAGCATTTTCGCATGTTTTTCATGGGCAGGTGGCATTACATAACGTGTGGATGGCGCTTTTTTTAATGTACGTCAATGTCGTCGAGCGCAAACAAGCAATGTATCGTCTCATGCGTTTTGTTTTTCAGCGCAGTCGATACCCTCCCGCACGGCGTATACAACCGCTCCAAGTCGAGATGACCAAGACGTGGAGAGATGCATTTAAGCAGTACAGACGTCAAGTAAAGCATGAGATTTTTATTGTCAACAAAGAAGGAGTCCCTGTAATGCAATTGACAGAACAACAATTTATTGATTCATGGGGTAAAATTAACGGTATATAAGAATATGAATTCTATGAAAATTTTTATGAGAGTAAGAAAAAAGATAATGAAACACGTGATTTATGAAGTGTATTGTGATATAATGTACATTATCCGTAATTGTGTTTCATCGCTTTTCATTCTCGGTTTCATTTTTCAAAAACGTTGTGTGTCACAACAACCGAAATCTACGACGTTGGAGGGAACAGCCATGAAAAAAAGCTGAATATGTACTCAACTTTTTGTGCTATTTTCACGTTACTATTTTGTTAAGAATGGTACACGTAAAAAAACTTCCTTAGGGAAGAAAAAAATGATGAGGTGAACGTAGTGAACATCCGAGAAAAGGCAGGAAATTCTAAAGTTGTAGTGCGAAAGTCAGCGCGATTGGCGAAGATGTACACATTATCTGGTGTATTTTTATTCATGCAACTGGGCTTTGTCGGTGCGCCATCCGCCAGTGCACAAAGTACGAAGAGCGTACTCACCGTAGGGAACACCTCTTTTAGCGTGCCCAAGGGAACAAATGTACAGTTGCCGGCTACGGTTCCTGTGACGATCGGGACGCCATGGACGCCACAACAATTGCCTGGATTGTCTTTGTGGCTTGATGCAAGTGATGCGAGTACACTCGTATTTGACAGCAGTCAACGCGTAAGTGAATGGAAAGACAAAAGTGGCAAAGCACTGCATGCTAAACAAACCAACCCCGAACGACAACCGAGGTATGTGACCAATGTGAGCAACGGCAAGCCAGTTGTCCGTTTTGATGGGACCAACGATTTGATGAGTACGCCGGCGTTTACCGCAGGGGTGCTTGAGACGACTATGGGCAAAGGGTATGTTGGCCCTAAAGGGGTGGATTTGCCGGAGATCGCAACCAAAGATTTTTTTGGATCATCGATTGCGGTCAATGCAGCGGGCACGCTTATGGCAGTCGGTTCGCGGGTAGAAAAAGCAGATGGAAATCAGCCAAACACGCCAGGACACGTACGTTTGTACAGCAAAACAACGACGGGTTGGAAGCTGGAAGCGACGATCGGCAAAGGATTTACCGGTGGCAAGAACATTAATGTTCCTGAACTCGGGTTCAACGACGATTTCGGAAAAGCCGTTGCCTTGAACGACGAGGGGAATAAGTTGGCGATTAGTCTTTCGACAGATGATGCCAAAGACAACAATAGTCGGGATACGGGCGCCGTGTATTTGTTTAGCTTTACGGACACGAGTTTTTCGGGTGGAAAGCTCGAGGGCATGCTCGGCAAAGGATACACTGGAACAAAAGACTTGAACATTCCCTTAGATAATGATGATTATTTTGGTTCTTCGCTTTCGTTTGATCGTACGGGCAACAAGCTCGCTGTCGGGGCGTATGGCGACCGTGGACTGACGAATGCGATCGTAGATGCAGGGGCGGTGTATTTGTTTAGTTTTGGATTGGGGTCCCCATTTTCGACACCTACGTTACAATCCAAAATCGGCAAGGGATATACGGGCATCAAACAGTATGACGTGGCGAATTTGCGGAATTCCGATTATTTTGGGAGCAGTGTAGCCCTCAATGGAAATGGAGACTTATTGGCGATTGGGGCACCAGGTGGGTCTGACAATGACCCATGGTTGCGTCGCGGTGAGGTGTATTTGATGAGTTTCACGCCGAACACGATGTTTTCGGGTGTCACACTCGAAGGCATGGTCGGCACCTATGATACAGTGGGCAAAAATGTTTTCGTCAGCATCGACGCAGACGATTATTTTGGATCGACACTGAGTCTGAATGCAACAGGAGACAAGCTGGCGGTGGGCAGTCCATTCGAAGATTCTGCGGACAATGTATACGCCAACACCGGAAAAGTTCGCTTGTTCCAATTTGAGCCCAATTCTAAATTTGAGAACGGCAAATTAGAAGTCACGATCGGCAGAGGGGTCGCAGGCGCCAAAGACATTTCTTTGCCTTTGGCGGGAGACAATACGCAAAGCGAACTGCTTACGCCAGTGGGGGATCAGTTTTCTACGGTGGCATTGAATGCGGTGGGAGATCACTTGTTTGTCGGTGCGCCGAGTGACGATGGGTACAACAACGAGAATGATACGGGATCTGTGTATGTATTTGGATTTGACGCAGATGTGACCTTCACAGCGGGTGATCAAAAGGAAATCGTCAAAACAGCGGAGCCATTAAGCGAAATGGATACGCAAAGATTAGACGGATATATGGCCCACAAGTGGGGGACAGCGGGCAATTTACCAGCAAATCATCCGTACAAAAATGTGCCTCCGAGTATCGATGCGGCGGTGACCGTCAATGCCCCAGTCACGTGGAACGGTACGATCAATCCGAATGTTGTTGGGTTACAAACCGTCAGTGGTACGTTGGGTACTTTTGCAGAAGCAAGCAACCAATTGTTTAACAAAACGGTTTTGGCGACCGTCACTGTACTCAATGACAGTGTGTTCCCAGTCACGCAACCGATTGGTGGAGTAGCGACACCTGCGACGGGAGGGACGCCCGTTTTCGCCGTCACCGAAACTCCAGCGTATAAAGGGAACGTGACGTGGTCTCCTGCATTGCCAACTTCGGGAACGTATGCGGGGAAATTCGCCCCAAATACGAAATATACCGCAAAAATCACGCTTGAGCCCAAACCAGGATATACGTTCACGGGTGTTTTAGCGAATAGTATTCAAGTAACAGGAGCAACAGGAATCCCAGGCGTCATCGTCACAAATGAAGCAAACAGTGGCATCGTTACTGTCGTATATAATGAAACTTCGTCACAAAGTGGTACGGTCGTTTCTACTGCTGCCCCCATTACAGGGGTAGTTGCTCCTGTGACTGGTGCGACACCCGTCACAGAAATTACAGAAACCCCAGAGTATACAGGGAGCGTTACGTGGATTCCGACGACACCCAATGCGGGGCCATTTACGGGAAAGTTTGAGACAAACACATCTTATACCGCCACGATTAATTTGATCCCCAAAGCAGGATATACCCTCAATGGCATCCCAGCGAATGTATTTAAGGTCACCGGTGCTTCTGGGGTTGCTGGCATCACGGTAAGTCATGCCGCAAACAGCGGGGTCATTACGATACAATATCCCCCGACAACACCAGGCGTTGTCTTGACAGACCTCGTGATTACAGGGATTGATGCCCCCGTGACAGGACAAACACCAAAGACGATCGTAACACAAACCGTTGCGTATGACGGGGTAGCGACGTGGTCGCCAGCGTTGCCTGCATCAGGAAAATTTGCTCCCAACACGACGTACGTGGCGACGATTTCCCTTACGCCACGCAATGGTTTTTCATTCATGGGTGTAGCCGCCAACACGTGGAAAGTAGCGCAAGCAACAGGAGCAACAGGGGTTACGGTGACAAATCCTGCCAACACAGGGGTTATCACCGTGTTGTACAATCCAACGCAAGCAGAAAATGCGACTGTGATTTCCACCGCAGAACCGATTCAAGGCGTGGATGCCCCAGTCGTCGGTGCGACACCGGTTTCTTCTATTAATGCGCCGACGTTTTCAGGGGTCGTCACTTGGGTGCCAGTAACCCCGAACAGTGGTCCGTTTACAGGGAAATTTGAGGCGAATACGGCATATACGGCTACGATTACGTTGACACCAAAAAGCGGATACACCCTAAACGGGGTCGCTGCAAATGCGTTTAAGGTAGCCAATGCGACGGGCGTACCAGGGGTGATCATTAGCAATCCTGCCAATAGTGGTGTGATCACGGTTCAATATCCTCCGACACAACCTACTGTCACCATTACGGACTTGGTTATCACAGGCATTGATGCGCCAGCAACAGGGGCAACACCAAAAACGAATGTGACGGAAACAGTCGCCTATTCAGGCTCTGCTGTTTGGGCGCCTGCACTGCCTACTACGGGGATATATGCGGGGAAATTCGAACCCAATAAGACGTACGTGGCGAAAATCACGTTATCTCCCCGCAACGGGTTTGATTTCACGAATGTGGCTGCCAATACGTGGAAAGTGGCCAATGCAACGGGTGTTTCTGGGGTGACAGTGACCCATGCTGCGGGAAGCGGGATCATCACAGTGACCTATGCACCTACCGTTCCTTTGCCTGACACCGTCGTGTCAACCGCAACACCGATCGGGCAGGTGACATTCCCAGTCGTAGGGGGCATCCCATCGACTACGATTACAGAAACGCAACAATATCAAGGTGTCATTGCGTGGGCGCCTGCACTGCCGACAACAGGGCAATATGCAGGGAAATTTGCACCGAACACGGCTTACACGGCGACGATTACAATGTCCCCAAAAAGTGGCTATACATTTGTTGGTGTCCCAGCCAATGCGTTTACAGTTGCCAACGCAACGGGTGTCACGGGTGTCACGGTGAGCAATGCCGCCAACAGTGGCGTTGTCGTGGTGAAATATCCAGCGACTGCAGCGACAGTCGTACTTACCGATACGCCGATTGCAGGAATCGTCCCACCGACAACAGGGCAACAACCAAAAACAAGTGTCACCTCAACCGATGCGTATGAAGGAAATGTGAGCTGGGCGCCTGCTTTGCCTGCAAGTGGTAAATTTGCACCGAGCACCGTCTATACGGCAACGATTACGTTAGCACCAAAAACAGGGTACACATTTAATGGGATCCTAGCGAACACTTGGAAAGTAGCAGATGCGACTGGAGTCACGGGTGTGACGGTCACCAATGCGGCGAACAGCGGAACGATTACCGTGCAATACAATCCGACCACTGCTCAAGAACTCAATACCGTGCCTACAACGATGCCAATCATGGGATTGTCTGCTCCTGTAGCGGGGGCAATGCCTGCTACGATGATTACGGAGACTGTAGCCTATACGGGGGTTGTCACGTGGGTGCCAACGATTCCGACCTCTGGCACATTTACGGGGAAGTTTGAACTCAATACTGCGTATACGGCAACCATTACACTGTCGCCCAAGCCAGGGTACACATTCAATGGTGTCAGTGCAAATGCTTTCTTTGTGGCAAATGCGTCGAATGTTACAGGGGTTGTCGTAAAGAATAATGCCAACAGCGGTGTCATTACGGTCGCATATCCTGCAACGACGCCATCAGTCGTTTTGACCGACCTCGTGGTCACAGGGATTGATGCACCGATGACGGGAGCGACACCAAAAATGACCATTAATGAAACGGTGGCTTATGCTGGCGTTGTATCTTCTTGGTTCCCAGCATTGCCCACAACGGGGGATTATGCAGGGAAATTCGCTCCCAATACGACGTATGTAGCGACGATCAAGTTGACACCGCGCAATGGCTATTCTTTTGCCGACGTGTTGACGAATTCTTGGAAAGTGGCGAATGCAACAGGGGTACCTGGGACGATGGTCATTCACCCCGCAGGAAGTGGCGACATTACGGTGTTGTTTGCGCCTACACAGGCGGAAGTGCTCACGCCGATCTCTACGACGCAACCAATTTCAGGGCTCGTCTATCCTACGACAGGGTCTTCACCTGTCACATCTCTCCCAGCGACGGATGCGTATACGGGTAGCGTCATATGGGCGCCTGCTTTACCGACATCTGGTTTGTACGCAGGAAAATTCGAACCTAACACAGCATACACCGCCACGATTAGCTTGACCCCTAAAAATGGCTATACGTTCGAAGGTGTAGGGTCGAATGCATTTACAGTTGCCAATGCCTCTGGATTATCTGGAGTGACCGTGACGAATTTACCCAATAGTGGTTTGATTACCGTCAAATATCCCGCAACAGCCGCTACGGTCACCTTGACTGATCTCGTTGTCTCTGGTGTACTTGCACCAAAATCCGGAGAAATTGCAGCGACGACGGTGCTGGAAACGGTTGCGTACAATGGTACTGTCGTGTGGACACCGTCTTTGCCCGCATCTGGGAAATTCGAACCTAACATCACGTATATTGCGACAATCTCCCTCACGCCACGCAATGGGTTTACTTTCGATGCCGTATCGGCTAACAGCTGGAAAGTCGCCAATGCAAGTGGTGTGCCTGGCATACTTGTTATGAATCCATCCAAAAGTGGTGTGATTACGGTACAATACCAACCAACAGTACCTGTGCCTGTGATGATTTCCACGGCAACGGCACCGATCATGGGCGTTGCCAAACCGATGGCAGGGGGCACTCCGTCGACGACAGTCACCCCGACAGAGGCGTTCACAGGGAGCATCACGTGGCAACCTGCGTTGCCAACAGCGGGTGCATATGCAGGGAAATTTGAACCGAACGTTGCCTATACGGCAACAGTCACCTTGACCCCTAAAAATAACTATACGGTCAATGGAATCGCACCAAATGCACTAAAAGTGGCGAATGCGAGTGATGTGATCGGGGTTACCGTAACGAATCCACCAAACAGCGGTGTGATTACGATCAAATACGCCCCTACGAGCACTGCACTCCAAACGGTATCGACAGCAGCACCGATCAAAGGTCTTTTGCCTCCTACGACAGGCGGTGTGCCCAGCACAACGATCACACCAACGGATGAGTACACTGGCATGGTCGTTTCTTGGGAAGGCGAACTCAACAATGGCAAGTTCAAACCCAACACGTTATACACCGCAAATATTGCACTCACACCAAAAGCAGGCTATACGTTCAATGGCATCCCTGCGAACACATGGAAAATAGAAAATAATAAAAATGGTTATGTCACACATCCTGAAAACAGTGGCATCATAAAAGTTGCTTATTTGAGTACATTGGGCGAAGCAACCCTTGTGGCAACGGATGCCAATCCAGTAAAAGGAATTACAGTGCCTGCTTTTGGTCAAGTACCAAGCAATAACGTAACGCAGACCGAATCGTATACTGGCGTTGTAAATTGGGCGCCCAGTATCCCAACATCTGGTCCGAATGCAGGAAAATTCGAACCGAATACCGTTTACACAGCGAACATTTGGTTGTATCCAAAAACCGGTTATACCGCACTGGGTATCCCACAAAATTCACTAAAAGTAGAAGGGGCATCTGGCGTAGACGGGATCAACGTGACGAATAACGAAGACAGTAGCGTAATCGTGGTGCAATACAAACCCACTGCGTACGGCAATGTCATTTCTGCTCCGACAACGTCTCCAGTCACGGGCATTGCGGTTCCTGTATTTGGGAATGTACCAGCGTCCACGGTCACCGAAACGGCTTCTTATACGGGGAACGTCACGTGGTTACCGAGTATTCCGACGAGCGGTACGTATGCAGGGAAATTTGAACCGAATACGACGTATACGGCGACCATTCAGTTGTTCCCAAAATTTGGATACACCGTGATGGGTGTAATCGCCAATTCTTTGAAAGTAGCGAATGCTTCTGATGTATCTGGGATTACGGTCATTAATCCTACGAACACCGGAACGATTGTCGTACAGTATGGTGTGACAGGCTCGCCACCACAACCGCCACAACCGCCACAACCGCCACAACCGCCACAACCGCCACAACCGCCACAACCGCCACAACCGCCACAACCGCCACAGCCGCCACAGCCGCCACAACCGCCACAACCGCCACAACCGCCGACACCAACGCCACTCACACCGTTTGTGAATACACCAAACAATTCACTTTCTCAAGCCATCGACCAATTCAGTCGGAACTTGTCTTCTAACCGCTTGCTTGAAGATGGCACACCACAACGTTTGCAAAATGCCTTGGCAGAGCTCAAAAACGGTACAAAAAATGCGACGAGCCCAGAGGATTTAAAAAAGCTAGGCGTTGCACATACGAATGTGATTGACCAAATTCGCTCGAATTTGTCTCCGCTTTCTTCTGAACTGAATGTGGCTACTGCGTACCAAAATGCGAAAAAAGTGTTGGACAGTGCCGGCGAGCTTCTTGCAAAATCCGACCCCAAGACAGCAGAAGAAATCATGAACAAGCTCATCTTATCTGCGGGTGGATTGCTAGGGAAAGCGGGAGAAAACAATCGTGATGCAAAATTGTTCGCCGATGCAGTGAAAAAACTTGCCGATCAAACGATCGGTCAAGCTGGAAAACTTACGCTCAAAGCGGATACTGTCGGGGATCGTGCAAAAGCAGCCCTTGTCCCACCGACGACAGATACGTTACTGGCGCGTGCCAATGAGGCGATAAAAGTTGCTGATCGTCTCCAAACAAAAATCACTGGCGAAGGCGTACAACGCAAAGTGGATTCGAAAGCGGTCGTTGTTGTAGATGCGCCACGTACCGTGATGGCGGTAGAAACGCAGTTGCCCATACCGACATTATTAACAACGAGTCTCAGTGGATTAGACAAAGTAGAAGTGGCCTCACCACTTGCGCGCTTTACATTTAATCCGATCATCGCTGACCAACTTGGTAACGCCTCTACCATTACGTTTAAAGTGGAACAAGTAAAAATTTCTGATAACACAAAAAAATCATTTAGTGCCGCGCAACAAAAAGCGACTGATGGATTAAGCTTCTTTTATGCAGTGGAAGCGATTGCCACCGATCGTAACGGATCGTCCGAAAAAATATCGGCATTCCGCCAACCGATTGAAGTGAGAATACCATACACATTAAAAGTAGGGGAAAATCCTGATTTATTGACGGTACTCCAGCTCAATGACGACGCTACGGTATCAAACAAAATTTCAAAATACGATGATACGAACGGGGAAGTCGTATTTTTGACGAACGTACTCAAACGTTTTGTCATTCAAAACATGAACACCTCATTTAGCGATGTCCCCTCTAACTACTGGGGTAAAAACTTCATTGCTTCGATGGCATCAAAAGGGGTTATCCAAGGTCGTCCAGATGGGAAATTTGATCCCAAAGGAAACATTACCCGTGCGGAGTTCACCAAAATGATCGTCATCGCTTCGGGGATTGAAGTGAAAAAATCGAATTTACGGTTCTCTGACGTATCAGAAATTTCTTGGTATGCTCCATATATTGCTGCAGGTGTAGAAGCAGGACTCGTCCAAGGATACCCCAACGGCACCTTCAAACCAAAGAAACTCATTTCTCGCGAAGAAATGGCTACGGTAATCGCACGTAAGCTCGCTCAACAGCCTCCAGAAAACCCCAGTGCATTCATTACGTTTGCGGATCGTCAAACGATCGCCCCGTATGCGCGTGAACCAATTGCGACAACGTTACGTGCTGAAGTCATCCAAGGACGACAAAACAATATGATGAAACCAAAAGCATTTACGACACGTGCTGAAGGATTGACCGCCATTTACCGTCTGTTCAACTACTAGTACGAAATAGCGCATCATAAAGAAAAAAGAGACGCACATCGTCTCTTTTTTTCTTTATAGACGTATTTCAAAATCTGATGGTGCTGACAAAAAAGAATGAAATAAATTCCGCTAAAAAATCCAACAAATGGGCGTGCCGAATACAACAGAATGTGATAGGATGAAAGGGGGAAATGTACTGGTGCGTTTCGATGCTCAAAAAAACGTGGGTGATGAGACACCGTATGATGGCAGTGTTTCACACAGCGCACCACTGGTTATGGCACCACGATACGGGTAAAATGTTGGGGTACATATACGGTGCCACAAAGAGGGCGGTGCACGCATCCTCGAAAAAGCGTAGACCTCATACGAAACATGGATTAAAAAACATTTATGCAGAGAGATACCTTTTAAGGGGAAAAAGGTATTTTTAACCAATCTGATCGCTGTATTCAAATCGTGTTTCGTATCATCACACGGAGAGGATGTCACAGCAATGCACATGAGAACAAGAAAATTCACGGGAAAGGATCACCAAAATATAGGGATCAAGCGATGTACAATGCGCACTTTTTTGATCCTCGCCACCGTAGTAGTATGCACGTGTGCTGGTATCGTGCCGAGTAACACCCGTTTGGCGCATGCAACGCAGCAATTTTCCTCTTCTGTGCTACAACGGATGCCAAATGGCACGTTTTCTATCGCAACGCAACCACAACAACGTATGCTTGTATCGTGGCGCATCGTCGAGGGGGGGCTGTTGGCGCAAACGACCGTACAACAAGCATTGGAACAATTCAAAAAAACGCTCTCCCAAACCGCAATGGTCGATATCGGGTCCCAACAAACATTACGAAATGCCCTCGTTGATCTCGCAAAATCACTCACAGATGCGACGACCGATGAACAATGGGCACTCGTGCACGACGCATACATGACCACACTCGAACAAATTCGCACCGCCCTCCCCGCCAATGCCAACCAGAATTTGATCGCAGTTGCGATGCAAAATGCGACAGTAGTCGTAGAGCGTGCGATCGAATTGTACACAAAGGCAGGGCTCACTACCGCCGAAACGTCGTTGCATCGGTTGATTGAATCCGCAGGAAGTCTCTTGGCAAAAACCCCCCATATAAATCGCCAGACAAAATTGTTCGTCGATACGTTGCAACGAGCAGCGGAGTTACTCGTTGATCGCACGGCAACAATCGCAGAGAATGCAGAAATTGTCGGCGAGAGCGCAAAAGCAACACTCACGAGCAATGCCCAAAACGAAGGGCTTACTAAAATCGCAAATGCGTTTAAGTTGTCCCTGTCGCTCCAAACGAAGTTCGATGCCCTCAAAATTGCTCGTTTCATCGACGCAAAATTCATTATCCAAATCAATGCCACCGTGAACGTTGAAAGTGTGGAAACGACGATCCCCATTGAACTCATCGCTGCGGTAGAAAATACCCGTGCCGGGGCCATCGAGCTCCGCACCCCACTCATGACAATGGCGTTCTTACCGTCGATGGTACGGCAGTTGCCGACAACTGCCCGCACAGTTGCGTTCAAATTCGAAAAGACGAAAATTACCGATGAAAAACTCCGCACTTTGCGTGCGCCACAAAAACAGCTTTTGGGAAACAATGACATCTTGTATACCATTTCTGGCGTGACAACGACACGCAACGAAACGCAAGAACGCATCCGTTCCTTCAAAGAACCCGTTGCCTTACGCATTCCCTACCCCCTAAAAGACGGTGAAAACCCCGACCAACTTACTGCCATGGTGGTGACAGAAGAAGGCACCATCGACAACAAAGTGACCAAGTACGATAGCAAACGGAGCAACTTATATTTTATTACGAACAATTTTGATGAAATCATCATCAAACAGCTCAATCCCGTTTTTTCAGATGTGTCTCGTGATTATTGGGGCGAAGATTATATCGCTTCGATGGCGGCCAAAGGGATTGTCCAAGGGAGAGGTCTTGGAAAATTCGAACCCAAAGGAAACATTACACGGGCAGAGTTTGCCAAGATGATCGTCTTGGTGACAGGGGTGCCTGGTGGCGACATTAAAAGTGTTTTTAAGGATGTGCCCGATCGTTCGTGGTTTGCTCCTTTCGTCAACGCAGGCAATGCTTCGGGGTTTATTAGTGGCTATCCTGATGGATATTTTCGTCCAAAAGCGCTCATTTCCAGAGAAGAAATGGCGGTCATTATTTCACGGGTATTGGCAGAGCCAATCCCCCTCAACGTAAACGACATTGTAACGTTTCGCGATCGCAATGCGATTGCACCGTACGCACGCAGTGCTGTAGCGATTGCATTACGGGCACAAATTATCGAGGGAAAAGCGAACAACGTACTCATGCCCAAGGAAAAAGCGACACGGGCAGAAGCAACGACGATGATTTATCGTTTGTTCAATTATTAATCGGGGGTCGGATAGGCGTGGTGTGGGGGAGACACAAAACACGGTTGTCCCTGTGATTTTGGTACGTGCGTTTGCTACTGTGCTGTGGTTGTGATATGATAACTCGTGTTGTAAGACACCACCGCACTGCATGGGTTTGAGAAAGCTCTTCGGAGCACCTGATGAAGGCGGGTCTTGCTTTTATGATGAGGGAGGTGCGTTGGATGTACGCCGTGATTGTGATTGGAGGCAAACAGTATCGCGTGCAAGAGGGCGATACGATCACCGTGGAGAAATTGCCACAACAGGTGGGAGAATCTGTGTGCTTTGACGAAGTTTTACTCGTACAAAGTGATTCGGATACACGCATTGGCTTGCCCACGGTAGAGGGGGCGCGTGTGACGGGGATTGTGACGGCACAGGGAAAAGCGAAGAAGATTATCGTCTTTACGTATAAGCCCAAGAAAAACGTACGTCGTAAGCGCGGACATCGTCAGCCGTTCACCAAATTGACGGTACAGAAGATCGAAGGATAAGTTGTGGTGCCGTGATACGCATTCGGATCATTCGAGAGAAACAACACGGGGCGGTATGTGCGTTTACGGTCGATGGGCATGCGCAATATGCCGATGCGGGACAAGATATCGTCTGTGCAGGCGTTTCAGCGGTCACGATCGGGACGATTCATGCGTTGGAAAAATTGCTTTGTGTAGAGTGTGACACGGACACTGCGTCGGGAAAGTTGCATGTGCAGTTGCCTCCTTTTGCGATCGAGGACGAACGTGTGCAGTTGCTCGTTTCGTCGATGGTTGTCATGTTACGGAGCATCGAGGAAACGTACGATGCGTATGTACGCATCGACGACCCGACATCCCGAAAAGACAAGCAGTAAAAACACCAAGACGCAGAACATCCCGAGTGTGTTTTGCATCGCAATGGATACGAGCATAGGGAGGGGATTCTAGATGATACGTTTAGATTTACAACTTTTTGCATCCAAAAAAGGGGTTGGATCGACGAAGAACGGTCGAGACAGCCATTCAAAACGGTTGGGTGTCAAACGTGCTGACGGTCAAGTCGTTTTGGCAGGAAATATCCTTGTGCGTCAACGGGGGACGAAAATTCACCCTGGGCATCACGTGGGCATTGGTTCAGACGACACGTTATTCGCCAAAAAAACAGGCGTCGTTCGTTTTGAGCGATGGGGCCGTGATCGTAAAAAAGTGAGCATTGTCCCAGTCGAGGCATAAGCATTAACAATGAACCCTGACTTCAATGAGGTTGGGGTTCGTTTGTTCGAGACGAAAGTGGGGGTGACGCCTTGAATGCTGAGGAGCACATCGCAAGCACGGACGATTTGACATGCAGTACGCATCAACAGTGGCTGCGGCGCGTGCGTTACGATTGGCATATGTGGGGCAATCACCTCCAAGTGTTGCTTGGTTACATGCAACTCAACGCATGCGAGCGGGCATATGCGCACACTTTTGACTTGGCACAACAGTTGCATGATGACCAACGGTTGGCATCGTGCTGTCCAGATCTCGTTTTCGCTTATTTATATACGTATGTCGCTTCGCCGTTGCCCTTCGATTTTCTCTTGCGTTGTCCTGTGACACCGCGATCCGATGAAATGAGGGATGGCAAGGTGAACGCCTTCTCCCCCCTTGGCATGACGACAAGCCCTAAACAGTGGCTCGATGCGTATGCGACGGACATTTGTACATTGATCAAGGCACTGTTGCGTGGGATGGAGAGTGCTGTTTCACGTGTCCAAAGTGTTTTGAATGTGCATAATACGGTGCGGGCGACGGTAACGTTCGAGGGAATACACTGGAAATTCGCTTTGACGTACGAAGGCGATTTTGCATACGAACGCCTCGCTCAGGCGATGATACATGTGCGTGAAATGAAGGCGTTCCAGCATGCGCATGCCACGTTGAGGTGGGAATGTTGTTGTCGCACACACACGTCTCATCTCGTATTGATGATTTGTTTGCCAGTGTCCGAGGAGGAAGCGTATGTTTGTTGATGTGGCAAAAATATGGGTAAAAGGGGGCGACGGAGGAGACGGCATCGTATCTTTTCGGCGAGAATTGTACGTGCCCGAAGGCGGCCCTGCTGGGGGGGATGGCGGACAAGGGGGCGATGTCATTTTTTGTGTTGATGAAGGACTGCGTACACTCATTGACTTTCGCCACCAACGTCATTATCGGGCGAATCGGGGGGAACACGGGAAAACAA
>JAULZZ010000067.1:0-2559 GCA_032117095.1 Paenibacillus sp. | reverse complement strand
CAACGTTTTTTCATTTGCAAGACGGCTCGGGGAAGGTGCAGGCGTATGTGCGGGCAGACCAAGTGGGGGAGGATACGTACGAGACGTTTTTGTTGCTGGACATCGGGGACATCGTGGGCGTAGAAGGAACGCTGTTTCATACGAAAACAGGGGAACTCTCTGTCCGTGTGCATCGCCTTACGGTGTTGACGAAGTCGTTGCACCCTTTGCCCGAAAAGTTTCATGGGCTCAAAGACATCGAGACGCGCTATCGGCAACGGTACATGGATTTGATCATGAATCGCGACGTACAACAGACGTTCGTACAACGGTCACGCATCATCCAAGCGACACGCCAATTTTTGGATGCGCGGCAATTTCTCGAAGTGGAGACGCCAACGCTTCATCCAATCGCTGGTGGGGCGGCCGCCAAGCCCTTTGACACGCACCACAACGCCTTAGACATGCCGATGGTATTGCGCATTGCAATCGAGTTGCATCTCAAACGTCTCATCGTGGGTGGCATCGAAAAAGTATACGAGATTGGGCGGGTGTATCGCAATGAAGGCGTGTCTACGCGACACAACCCAGAATTTACGATGTTAGAATTGTATGAGGCGTATGCAGATTATACGGACATGATGATGCTCACCGAGCAGTTGATCGCACAGGTGGCGACGGTCGTACGGGGCAGTACACAGCTCGTGTATCAGGGGGAGGCAGTGAGTGTTGCGCCACCGTATCGGCGTGTGCACATGGTTGAGCTCATTGGAGAGCACACTGGCATTGACTTTTTTGCGCAAATGACCGATGAACAGGCGCGGGCGCTTGCGGCACAACATGGCGTGCATGTGCGTGCGACCGATACGTTTGGCCACGTGGTCAATGCATTTTTTGAGCATTTTGTGGAGACGACGTTGGTGCAACCGACGTTCGTGTACGGACATCCGACGGCGATATCCCCCTTGGCCAAAAAAAACGCCCAAGACGAACGGTTTACCGATCGTTTTGAGCTGTTTATTGTGGGGCGTGAGCACGCCAATGCGTTTAGTGAACTCAATGATCCACAAGATCAACGCGCACGGTTTGAGCAACAGCGGATAGAGCGCGCCCAAGGCAACGAGGAAGCCCATGAGATGGACCATGATTTTTTACGCGCCCTCGAGGTGGGCATGCCACCGACGGGAGGACTGGGCATAGGGATGGATCGGCTCGTCATGTTATTGACCGATGCCCCTTCGATTCGGGATGTGCTGTTGTTCCCGCATATGCGACATGTGCCTTTAGAAGGGTAGGACGAAAAGATGACGAGGTCACCATCGCACATGGATCGTCGTGTCGTTTCGTTGGCGCAGGGGATGTGGCAAGTGCAGTTGCCTGCGCCGTTCCCGTTGCAGACCGTGCATGCGTACGTTTTTCGGGGGCGCGAAGGCATCGACATTCTCGATACAGGGTTGCATGACGAGGAGACTGTGGCGATGTGGGAAGGCGTGCAAAAAATGCTGCACTTTGCATGGACTGACGTACGGAGTATCGTGTTGACGCACCATCACCCCGACCATGCAGGGCTTGCCGGTTGGATGCAGGCGGTGAGTCAGGCACCCGTATGGGCGACTGCCGAAACGAAGAGGCAGATGATACGTTTATGGGGCGACGAGGCGGCGGTTTCTTGTGCTCAGTGGATGCGAGAAATGCTACGCCACGGATGGCCACAGGGGCAGGCAGAAGCGATGCACACACATTTGCACGCTTTTAGTGCACAAGTGAACCCGCTTCCCCGTCAGTGGCACCTCCTCTGTACTGGGGGAGACCATCCGTTAGGCGATGACACGTATGCCGTATGCGACACGCCAGGACATGCATGGGGACATGTGAGTTTTTTGCATGAACCGACCGGACGGATGTTTTGTGGCGACCACGTGCTGCAAGGCATCACGCCGAACGTATCATGGACCCCATTTGCCGATGCAGATCCGTTACAGGCGTACATGGATTCGCTGGCACGTGCCAAACAGTGGCGTGTCACGTGTGCATATGCGGGGCATCGAGCCCCCATTGTGGCGTATGCCGAACGCATCGAAGCGATCACCGTGCACCATCGGCAGCGGTTAGACCTTATTGAGGCGATGGTGGATGTGCCGACAGACGCCTATACGTGTGGTACACAGTTGTTCAAACGGGGATTGACGGTACATCAATGGCGATTTGCGCTGAGTGAAGTGATCGCCCATTTCGTGCATTTGGAGGCGACAGGGCGAGTTGTCCGTGATGAAGTAGCAGGGATCGTGCGCTTTGTGAAGCGGTGAGGGGGAAGGCGTGCTATTTTGTAGTTTTGCTTCGGGAGCGTCAAGATTTATGTGTAAATGGGGATAACCCCGTCTCGTGGACATGGGGGAGCCATGCGACGTGGAGAACATGGCGAGTAGGTCAGTACGCGCTTGATCAAAGCCGTGATGACAACGCGTAGCAAAGCGTTGGTTATAACTTTCAAATCGTGAAACCAAAAACTTTTCCAACGCTTGCTCATGAGGGAATTGCTCCTTTCGATTGGTGTATTTCTTGATTTGTTTGTTGAACGAT
>JAULZZ010000066.1:0-14264 GCA_032117095.1 Paenibacillus sp. | reverse complement strand
TTTCAATGGTTTTCTCGAACACGCCATTTATCCGTTACACGCATTATTCTCGAAAAGCAAGCAGATTACTGCGATTCCGAAGATGTTATCGCCTCTTAACACTGCTAGAACTTGTCACTGTTCAGTATCCTTATTAATACATATTAATATATTATCAAAAATAGGATAATCGTGCAATCAAAATCGGCGTGTGCCAAATGGGAACACGCCATATACGGGTTTTTTACTGTGCAACCTTGTAAAAAAAGGGCTTCTCGGCACATCACGCCCGCCAACGTGCAGGGATGCGGTCACGTGCCACGAGATGGTCATACGTTTCACGCTCGACGACGAGATCCGCCTGCCCCGCAGAAACGAAGACGACAGCTGGACGGGGCAACCGATTATAATTGCTCGCCATCGCATAGTTGTATGCCCCTGTGCATGACACCGCCAGCAAATCTCCTACGCGCACTTCTGGCAACGTCACGTCCCACAATAACATGTCTCCACTCTCACAACATTTCCCTGCCACAGAAACGCACTGTGTCGCCTCATCGTGCCCCCGATTGGCCACCATCGCTTCATACTGGGAATCGTACAAGGCAGGGCGCGGATTGTCCGTCATTCCCCCGTCGACAGCGACATACGTGCGTACGTGAGGAATCGTTTTGATCGCCCCGATCGTATACAGCGTCGTTCCTGCCTCCCCAATGATGCTTCTTCCGGGTTCAATCCCGATCGTAGGCATGGGCAACTGCACCTCCATAAACGCTTGTTGCAGTGACCGCGCAATCACATGGACATACTGTGATGTGGTGCATGGCACATCATTGGCGGTATACCGTATGCCAAATCCTCCCCCAAGATTGGCGTGCTGCATCGTTTGCCCGTACTGCGTTTTGATCGTATGGGCGAATGCAGCGACATGGCGTGCCGCCGTTTCATACGGTTGCAAAGAAAACAGTTGCGACCCGATATGTACATGCACCCCGATCCAGTTCAAATGTGGCGAATCGAGCGTCAGACGCACGGCTTCGCCTGCCTGCCCACTTTTGAGATGAAATCCGAACTTCGAATCTTCTTGTCCCGTGGCAATCGCTGCGTGCGTATCGGCAACGACCCCTGGTGTCATCCGAATCATCACGTTGGCAATGCAGTTTTTCGCTTGCGCCAACTGCGCCAACCGTGCGAGCTCCGTAAAATTATCCACTACAAAATACCCGATGTGCGCATCCAACGCCTGTTCCAACTCGGAGACCGACTTGTTGTTCCCGTGAAAATGCACGCGTTGCATATTGATGCCCGCACGATGTGCCGTATACAGCTCGCCCCCTGACACGACATCGAGAGACAGTCCTTCTTCGGCGACAAGTCGACACATCGCCTGAATACAAAACGCCTTGCTCGCATAAGACACATCGTACGCCAACCCAGTCGCTTCAAATGCTTCGCGATAAGCGCGACAGCGGCCTCTCACCGCAGCTTCGTCTACCACATACAGTGGCGTACCAAATTCTTTGACCAAATCGGTCGCACGTACGCCTCCGATCACCAAGATGCCATCTGCATCCAGCTTACTCGTCCCCTGCAACAACACGTGCCTATCCCCTTTTATGAAAATGTAACGACGACGTACCCAACCCGTTGCGCATCGTTTTCACCTCATTATACCATACCCCCCGCACATTCATTGTTCCGTTTTGGCATCGGGACGCATGCGCGTTTGATCCTGTCCTTTTTTTGCGAGCAACCGATAGTGGTGCGCCAAAAAGGGGCGACGGATGAGCACGTCGATCAACGCTTTGCCGTGAAAGGGGATCAGGGGCCAAAAATACGGCATATGAAAAGATTTTTGCGTAATAAACAATAACAAGACGAGCGTCGTCCCTCCCACAAGACCAGGAATACCAAATGCCGCCACCGCCACCAGCAAGGCGAGTCGCATCACGCGGTTGGCAAGTCCGAGCTCATAACTCGGGGTTGCAAACATTCCGATCGCTGCGACGGCCATGTACAAAATGACCTCATTGATCAGCAAACCCGCCTTAATCGCTACATCCCCGATCAAAATGGCTGCCACAAGCCCCATCGCAGTCGCCAAGGGGGTTGGTGTGTGTATCGCCGCGAGGCGCATCAAATCGACACCGATCTCCACAAACAAAAACTGTGCCAAAATGGGAATACGCCCCTCCTTTTGTGGCCCGATGAACGCAAGTGAGGGGGGTTTCAAATCCGGATACATCACGAATAAAAACCAGAGGGGTAGCAAAAATATCGAGGCCCAAATGCCAAAAAAGCGCACCCATCGCAAGTACGTGCCAATAAACGGGGTCTGCCGATATTCCTCCGCATGTTGCACATGATGAAAAAACGTCGTCGGCAACACCATTACACTCGGACTCGTATCCACAAACAAGCAAATGTGCCCCTCCAACAAATGGTATGTCGCCACATCAGGGCGCTCCGTATACCGCACCGTGGGAAAGGGATTCCACCGTGTCCCGATCATCGCCTCTTCTAATTCCTTGTCCGCCATCGCAATGCCGTCTACATCAATTTGTTTTAATTTTTCCTTGACCATCCTCACCAGCTTGGCATCGGCAATGTCGGCAATGTAGGCGATTGCGACGTCCGTTTGTGTCCGTACGCCAATTTGTTGGATTTCAAAACGCAACTGGCGATCGCGCAACCGCCGACGCACGAGTGTCACGTTGGTCAATAACGTTTCGATGAACCCATCGCGTGACCCCCGTACGACGCGTTCGATCGAGGATTCTTCTGGACTTCGTTGGGGAAACATCTTTACATCGAGGACTAACGCACGTCCCATGCCCTCCATGAAGAGGACGCACGCACCCGTTGCTGCTTTTTGGATTGCTTTGGGCATCGTTTGTACGGCTTCCACTTGCACATGGGGAATGTATTGATGCACGAGTTTATCCAGCGCCTCATCGTCGCGCCATTGGATTTCTTCGAGCATACTCAGTCGGGCCAAAATAACGGTCATGACGTCATCTTTTACAAAGCCACTATAATAAAACACCCCGACGTCGACATCGCCAAACGTCATCTCCCGAAACAACGCATCAAAACTCGTTCCCATGCCCGCTTCGTGACGCAACACCGCCTGCACTTCTAACAAACGATGGGGAATATACGTGGCATTCGGTTCTTCTTGCATATGCACACCTCCTACAATGCCCGCACGTATTTTTACCACAGCGTTTGCTGTGATGCGCACGTGGGTAACCGTAGTGTGTCCGTCAACGGTGCGACATACTCAAAAAAGGGAGCGTTGCTTTCATGCGTGCATTCCCCCCCACATATTCAGGGAAGGCAAGAACGTGAAATTTCCTATGTGTACAAGATGGATTTCATCTCCCCGAGTCGACCCAATCTTTGTAAAATTGTTTTTTGACCTTCTCTTCTTGCAATATGCTATCTAGTATATTTTTCTCATACAATGAAATTTCAAATGCATATAATCGTGGTATGGGAATGACATGATTTTTATTTGCAGATAGCACAGTTATTTTTACCATAAAATTCGTTTGGGATTCAATCTCTTTTTTTAATGCTTCTTTCGCTGTGTTGGTTGCTTTTTTATTTTCAAATAACACTGAATGTTCAATGCGCACTACATTCGAGAGCAACGAATCTATTTTCTCGATTTGAATCAAAATAATCTTAATTTTAAATAAATATTGTTCTATCTCTTGCGCCGATAATGGGAGGTGATTTTTAACAAGCGTGTTTGCTGCACTGATCACGTATGATTTTTGGGATGTTTGGAGTTGGCGTAATTCGGTTTGCATCTTCGGATCTAAATAACCGTAATGATGCAAATTGGAAATGGTGATCGGTTCGTTGGCTTCTAGACGGTCGTAGTGCCTGCGATAGTTTTTATACGCCACGGCACACCCATTGACGAATGTGTTGAACCAGTCGGTACATTTTTGGATGAATTGTGTTGCAAGATTTTTCGTAGCTTGACCATTTTCTGTGCTCGGAATTTTACGACGATCTTTGGGGATTTCCCTGCCTGCCCCCTCTACTGTTTGAGAATTTGGCGCGCACTTTGGGTTGACCAAGCGGATAAACGGATTTTTACAATCTTTCCACATTGTTTCTATTGCAGATTGTACACGCGACAGGAGACCAGTAAGAAAGTGAGGAGATGGCGGTTTTGCACCAGAATTCATTTTTATTCCACCCCCACTTTTTGGAGGTTTTCCAGCACTTCCAGTAGACGTTGAGGCGTCCGTAACGTATCCATTTGCCTTGCAGTACGCTTCGATCGACTGCTTAAATAATGTGATCAATACCGTGCACAAAGGCTGAACGTTCACGCTTACTTTCTTACCAAGAGTTTTCACGAGACGATCCATTGTTTTTTGCAAATCGGCAAGACATTTTTGCTGACCACTACATACCGTCTGAATGACCAACCCGATCTGATCGATCGTCCCCCCTACTGCGGTGGAACCACACCAAGCTTTTGTTATTGCTTTCCGGTGAGTAGAAGAAAGAAACGATGCCTCATTGAACGTTTGGATACATTGTTTTGTTACTTGTTGTTGAGCTTCATTTGGCTGTTTTGTAGAAGTCATTTGTGTCAGCACAACACCGGATGCAGCAATAGAGGCGATCTCCTTTGCTGCTGTACTCACGAACGCTTCGGCTTGGCGTACAGGAAGTTGCGCACTCGTGAGGAGCATCGACAATGCAATGCCAACACAGGAAAACATGTGCAACAAATGGCGTATTCCTTTTTCCATGGGCTTTTTTGCAGGATGATAAAAGTAGGTTGACCCGTCGTGCGAAAGGGGGGTTGCGTTTTGCACAGGGGACGAATTTTTCAACGGATGCATGTTGTTTTGTCTCCATTCTGTAGATGATTTTCTATTCCATGCCAGCTTGTCCGCTTTTTTTCCTGATTCACACCGTAGCCAGTTGCATCCAACGAACAGTGTTCATACTGTTGCGTTTGAAAACGATGTTCTCATACAGTATAGCACTTTTTGTGTAACGTTGTCAAAAAAGAATTTTCCTCTTTACGACCGTATGAACAAGAAAAAAACACACACTTTTTGAAAATGTGTGCGTGCTTATTCGCAGTTCTTGTGCATGTCCGAGGCATACACGCCCATCCCCATCACAAGGCAATTTGTGTGCGGATATATTGTAAAATCTTTTTTTCTAGCCGCGACACTTGTACTTGTGAAATGCCCAATCGTTGGGCCACTTGCGCCTGTGTCTGGTCACGATAATACCGCAAATACACAATCATACGCTCGCGCGGTGTCAGTGTTTCGATCGCTTCACTTAAGGCAAATCGCTCAAACCATCGATCGTCTTGTTCGTCGGCCAGTTGATCGATCAAGGCGATGGGATCCCCTTCGTTTTCGTACACCGTTTCGTCAATAGAAGACGGCATGCGTGTCGCTTCCATCGCCAACACCACCTCTTCGCGGGTGACATCCAGCCGTTGTGCAACGTGCTGAATGGTCGGCACGGCTTCCATTTCTCGGGCGAGCTCGTCTTTGGCTTTCCGTATTTTGTGGGCCATTTCTTTGAGCGATCGGCTTACTTTTACCGTGCCATCGTCTCGTATAAAGCGTTGAATTTCCCCGATAATCATTGGCACTGCGTACGTAGAAAACTTCACGGCATATGTAAAATCGAATTTGTCGATCGCCTTCATGAGCCCGATGCATCCAATTTGGAACAAGTCTTCGGGTTCATATCCTCGATGAATAAAACGTTGTACAACAGACCATACGAGACGCAAATTCGACTGTACGAGCTGCTCGCGGGCAGTGTTGTCTCCCCCTTGACTGGCAAAAATCAACGCTTTGCTCGTCGCATCGTCTACTGGATGAAAGGAAAATTGTGCATGACGTGTTGGGCGTATGTGCATCAACGCACCATCAGCGGTTTTGCATGCATGCGCTTGCTGAGCTCAATGCGCGTACCTTGTTGCGGGGCAGAATACACCTCAATCGCATCCATAAATTGTTCCATGATCGTAAAGCCGATGCCTGACCGCTCTAACTCTGGTTTGGACGTATACAGGGGCGTTCTTGCTAAGGCAACATCTTCCATCCCCACCCCTTCATCGCTCACCGTGACGTGCAACGTATCTTCTTCGATGCGCCCATGGATCGTAATGATCCCCTCTGCTTGTTCGTTGTATCCATGAATAATCGCATTGGTGACGGCCTCAGAAATGACCGTCTTGAGTTCCGTCATGTCGTCTACCGTTGGGTCGAGTTGGGCTGCAAACGCCGCCACCGCCACCCGAGCAAATGCTTCATTCTCGGAGCGACTGCTAAATTGCAACGTAAAATAGTTGGACGTCATCAGTTCACCACCCCCACATGGGCAAGTGCTTCGTCCTCATTTTGGGCGAGTGTGATGATCTTAAACAATCCCGAAAGTTCGAACAAGCGGTGCACGATCTCGTTGACATGGCATACGACCATGCGTCCTTGCCTTGGTTTAATCTGTTTGTATCGCCCCAAAATTACCCCAATGCCCGAGCTATCCATAAAGGTGAGCTGTGCGCAATTTAGGATGATGTTGCGTAGTTGCAAGTCTTCCAGCAGTTTTTCAAGTTGTTGCTTCACCGCAGTGGCACGATGATGATCCAATTCTCCATGCAGACGTACGACGAGCGTGTCCCCACACCGCTCCACAGCAACGGCCAAATTCATGTTCGTTCCTCTCCCATCCCATCGCATCGGTTTGCACGTCTTTTTCTCCACCGCCCTCGTGGTTTCCTGCACGCCGCCAAAACTAGAACCTCTTCACCAAAATACGACAAAAATCGCATGCGCTTTCTCGCTGTTCATACGAAACACGATTTGAATACCGCGATCCTATTGGTTAAAAACCCCCTTTTTTCACAAAAGGAAACCCTCCGCATTGATGTTTTTCATCCGTGCTTCGTATTCCCCCCGCCCGTTTCATGTTTCCATGTATCACATGAAATCTCATACAAAAAAACTGCTCATCCCTGCCACTGTTGCACAGAAATTTGATTTAGAATGCGTGCAGCAACCGGTTTGGGATACTCTTCAGTCGCGTCCAAAACGTCGCCTGCGCAATCGTTTCTGTCGCATAAATGGGGTACATCGTCTTTGAATCCCCCGCTGTAATGATGAGTTGACCGAGTAACGTACGTGGCGTGATCGGGGCAGTCGGCGTCGCCCCGACGATAAATTGTTGTGTAATCGTTGGATTTTGTGTTCCTTTGGGCACAAGCACCGTGTACGCTTGGGGGGCAGTGACCACGAGTTTTTGTTTCACTCCTCCTGAGATGTCCACCGTAGCGAGGGGCTCCCCTTTGGCAATGATCGTGCGCTGTTCAAACTGTGAAAATCCGTAGTCGAATAACGCAGCGACTTCGGCGTTGCGTATTTTCGTACTCGGTTCTCCCATGACGACGGCAATCCAACGCAGTCCATTGCGCATCGCCGTAGCAGCCAAACAAAATTGCGCTTCTCGTGTGTATCCTGTTTTTAATCCGTCGGCCCCGTCGTATACGCGGATGAGTTTGTTCGTATTTACGAGCCAAAACGGATTTTTCGTATCCCGTCGCAAGTAGTCTTGGTACGACTTTGTGAAGGTGAGGATTGGTTTGTGGGCAAGCAATGCTTTGGACATGAGCGCAATATCTTGCGCACTCGTATAGTGGTCGGCAATCGGCAACCCATTGACATTTTGAAACCGCGTGTTTTTCATCCCCAATTGTGCCGCGCGTTCGTTCATCCGTGCCACAAACTGCTTCTCGCTGCCAGCGATCGCTTCTGCTAACGCCACGGCGGCATCATTCGCAGAGGCCATCGCTACCCCTTTGAGCATGTCCGTCACCGACATCGTTTCGCCAGGCTGCAAAAAAATTTGCGATCCGCCCATCGAAGCCGCATAGTCACTCGTCCGAATGAGCTCCGTTGGTTTGAGACGACCAGACACTTGTGCTTCCATCACGAGGAGCATGGTCATAATTTTCGTGATCGACGCCGGCGGCAGGGGGGCATGCGCATTTTTGGCATAGACGACTTCGCCGTTTTCTGCCATGAGAATGGCCGACCGCGCATTGGGTGTCAAATCAGGGATGGTCGCTTCCACCGGCAACGATGCTGTCGGGAGTTCGCTCCCACTCGACGCCTGTGCAACGCCTAGCGCACTCCCTCCGATGCACGTGAGCATGCACAACAAACTTACGATCGCAAAGGGAAAACGGGTCGCGCGAAAAAGGCAATCCTGCTGTGAAATTCGTCCCATTGGCACACTCTCCTCCTCTTGAAACCCATTGTTGCCCAATGGAAGGAGGCGTATACGTGAGAAGGGGTCATGCGAAAAAGTAGTCGGGATGGCGTGTTTACCAATCGCAAGCTGCCAAATTAGGCAAAGACTTTCCTTTGCAGAGTTCCCTCTACGATGATTTCGATATAATTACAAACGTTGCACAATCCCTGCTACGAGTGCAGTAAGCAGTGGCTTTATGCGTTCCCCCGTCTCCATCACTTCTTCGTGTGTGAGCGGTTGATCGAGGATGCCTGCGGCCATGTTGCTCATGCACGAAATGCCGAGTACTTCCATCCCCGCATGCCGTGCGGCGATCGTCTCCATCACCGTGGACATGCCTACCGCATCGGCTCCCCAATGCCGAAGCATGCGAATTTCTGCTGGCGTTTCAAACGACGGACCCAACACCCCTGCATACACCCCTTCGCGTAGTGAAATGCCGACTGTGGCCGCAACCGCGTGTGCAATTTGGCGCAGTCGTGGACTGTATGCTTGCGAAAGGTCGGGAAAACGCAACCCCCACGAGGCGTCGTTGGGACCGGTGAGCGGATTACGCCCCGTAGCATTCAGATGGTCCGTGATGACCATCAAATCGCCCACACGAAAATCTGTCTGGATCGCCCCCGCCGCGTTCGTCTGTATCAACGTCTCTACCCCTAGCGCACGCATCACACGCATCGGAAACGTGACCGTTTGGGCATCATATCCTTCATACAAATGAAAACGACCTTTCATCAAAATCACTGGCACCCCGTGCCATGTCCCCATCAACCACTGGCCGTCGTGCCCGTCCACCGTAGACAAAGGAAAATGCGGGATCGTCGCATACGGCAACGAAACGACTTGTTCGAGTTGGTTTCCTACTTCCCCCAATCCTGATCCAAGCACAATGCCAATGCGTGGAGAATGCGTAGTTTTTGATGCAATATACGATGCGGCATGCGTAACGGCAGAAAGATCATCGGTCTTTTTAGTCCTATGTACATAATCCATGCGTTGGACAACTCCCACCATAAAATAATGTTATGTTCTTTTTTCGAGCGTTTGTAACGTTATATTTTACACCACAAAAAGTATTCGTGAAAAGTGTACTCTGCTCCTTCATACACGCTGTCATACTAAACACTGATTAAAAACATCCATACCAAGAGCCCCATTTCACAATAAATCACTGAGCTTTTTACCCAAATGTATTCCTGTATTCAGTCAGTGTTTAGTATTAGTACTAGTCCAAAAAATTTTGCCCCTGACAGCAAACGGGAGCACCGATGGTGTTTTAGGATGATATCGTTCTTGATGAAAACGTTCAATTTTTCATGAAAAACAAAATAACCCTCTACATGCCAAACAGGCGCAACAATGAAACGAGCGAAAGAATCAAACGTGTATTCAATACGATCTCACAAAAATTCAGTTGATCATCCGCTTGTTTTTGCGTTGGTTCACCTGTGAATTCCTTTGTTGGAATACCGCAAGCCATTGGAACAGTTGACTTGCATCCCAGCCACGCAGTGAAAACCCAAGCCCGTGCATCCCATTGGGAAATAAAGAAAGCGATAATGAGCCCGATGCCAACGACAACTTCAGATTGGCTAAAAGAATTTTCCGCGCCCAAGGTGTCTGTACGATCTGTACGGTCTGAATCCGCCATATGGGAACAAGGAGCGTCTCACGGTTCCATCGTCTCGTCCGCAAAACAAGCATCTGTTCATCATGCCACCAACCCGCACTATGATGTTGCCACAACCCGAGCACTACGGAAGCAACGACTACCCATAATCCAAGCCACCCCCAAAGAGGGAAAAAGGTACTGGCGAGAAAAGTAACCAACAGCGTGATGCATACATACGGAATCACGTACGTCCGTCTCGAACGACTTGGCAATGGCTGTAACGGTTGGATACAGACTGCCTCATATGCTGGAACGATATGTCCCAAAAATTGGGATAACTCTTCCCTGCGCAACAGGGGGTGCAACAAGGAGGATTCGCCCTTGCTGTTTCCGTAACCGGTGGTGACCATGTGCACGGATACATAGCCAAACCATTCCCACAGCGGTTCTTCCACTAGCCGAATCGCCTGCACTCGCTTGAGTGGAATCGTCACTTGCTTCTTTTCGAGCAGTCCTCTGGAGATAAACAATCGTTCTCCCTTGCGGTAAATCGAGTAATTGGCAAATCGCAATACCGAGATCGAGACAGAGACCAACCAAGCGATCCAAACTAGCAAAATAAAGGACGCCACCAACACGAAGACAGAAGAAGCAAACAGTGCTTCAAACGGATCGATCGGAAAGATCTGGCTGAGTTGAAACAAACCTCCTAAGATCACTGGGATGACCAAACTGATTTCCGATGTATTGATGCCAGTAATCAACAACCGTTTCCACGACAACGGATAGGCTGGCGAATGCTCCTGAGGCTCGCGGACTGGCAAAACCATTGCTACTTCTGACGATGGTTCATTCTCAGGCTTCGTGTGGTTCTGGGAAAGGGAAAGTAACTGATTGCGTAGTTTTTCTCCTTCGTCCATGCTTAATGCAGAAAATACCGCCTCAGCCTTCGTTCCACCTGATGTTTGCACTTGCAATCGAACCGTTCCCGTCATCCGATGAATCACTTTTTGCGTGATATCCACCGTCTGAATTCGTTCCAATGGAATCGTCTTTTGTGTACGAATCAAGACGCCTTGTTGCATTTTCAGTTGCCCGTCCTCTAACACGTAAAGAAAGCGTAGCCACTGTAACCAGCCAAAAAGTCCTGCGAAGACTACGATAAGAAGTCCGAGTAGAAGACGCCATCCGATTTCTTTAAAATCTGCATGGTCCACCGAGGAGAAAGTAGAAATCACAAGAATAACAACGGGAAAAAGCCAGCTTTTTATTGCATCTAGCGCACAATACCATGCCGCTACAATATGCATTCTTTTCCCGTTATGCGTGTTCATCGTCCGTCATCCTCGCTAAGGTTGCAATTTTTTCACGAATTGTTTCCGCCATTTCCGCATTTAGCACAGGAATACTGTGCGTACCCGCCGCAGTGGCGAAGGTGACGGTCTTGACGTGAAGTTGACGCATAATCGGTCCTTGGATCGTATCGACATGCTGAATCTTAGCCATCGGAATGACCAGCCGTCTGGAAAACCAAATTCCATATGCCAAATCAATTTCTTCGTCTCTGACTTCATAAGCCCATCGTGCATACTTGGCCTGCGGATAATAGACAATCATCACCCCCCCAAAAAATAAGACGAGGATGGCAAAAACGAGATACATCCAAGTCATTCCTGTAAATTGGACAATGCCGAAAGAAACGAGTCCAAACACTATAATTTCAATGAAAAACAAAATGAGCAAATCTATTCTCCATAACGTCACCGACTGTTTATCTAGTTTTTGCTCTGGCCACCGATTCATCTCTTGAACACTCCTAGGATTCAGTCCTCTTCTCTCCTAACTTCTCGATGATCCACCGTATTTCAATGATGATCACACAATATGAAAATATCCATCCCCCCTACACTACGGATCGATGATTTGCGCCCGTGGATGTGCTTGGCGATACACTGCGAGCAGCTGTGTTTGTGCGACGTGTGTATAAATTTGTGTCGTTGCGATGTCCACGTGCCCAAGCAATTGTTGGATCACCCGTAAATCTGCCCCATTTTCTAATAAATGGGTGGCAAAAGAATGGCGCAAGGTGTGTGGAGACAACGAGGCAGGCAAAGATAACGTTGACGCATACTGTTTTATAATTTTCCAAAACCCTTGGCGCGTCATCGGCTCCCCGCGACGATTGACAAATAACATTTGCTCGCTCGGGTGCGCCTGCGTCAATACGGGACGTACGTGTGCTACATAATCCGTCAGGGCGTCATGCGCAATCCGTCCGAGAGGCACGATGCGCTCGCGGTTTCTTTTTCCCACCACATGCACATAGGCGCTCGCATAGTGGACACTGCGCATGTGCAAGGTGAGCAATTCGGTAATGCGCAACCCCGTCGCATACAGTACTTCTAGCATCGTACGATCTCGTCGCCCCAACAACGTATCGATAGACGGAGCACAGAGCAATTGTTCTACTTGTTGTTTGGTCAGGGCATGGGGCAACGACTTGGCTGGTTTCGCCGTCTTTGTCTTGGAAGCCGGATTGCGCGCAATGCGCTTTTCGTCATAGAGAAACTTAAAAAACGTCCGAATGGCTGACCACCGTCGTGCGATCGTCCGTGGTGCGCGGTGTTTTGCTTGTTCTTCTTCCAAAAATCCGATCAAATGCTCGCGCTCGACGGCGTCAAGCGCAATGACGTCCTTCGTCTTGCAATAGGCAAAAAACAACGTAAGGTCGGTTTCGTATGCTTCTAGCGTATGAGAAGAATGCCCACGTTCACTGCGCAAATACAACAAAAAGTGCTTCAATCCGTGCATCATCGAAGGAGTGCCCTCTTCCATGCGTTCGCCCCCTCATCACTAAACACGGTTTGGATACAGATATGCTGTTGGTTAAAAATTCCTTTGCTTTCTCGTAAAGGAGTCCCCCTACTCGCATGCGCCGTACAGTTGGCGAAAGGACTGCGGTAGACTATACTAAGATGACTTACGAATGGGGGGCATGTAGATGACAGATTTTCATCACGTACGACACGAAAAACAACAAGCAAAATCACAAAAGACATTGTGGATCGTCCTCGTGCTGACACTCTTATTTACGATCATTGAAATCGTGGGTGGCATTTTGTCAAACTCTTTGGCGTTGCTTTCCGATTCTGCACACATGGTCACCGATGTGCTCGCACTGGGACTGAGCATGACGGCCATTTACTTGGCACGCCGTCCGTCCAACGAAAAATTTACGTTTGGCTATTTGCGCTTTGAGATGATTGCCTCGTTGCTCAATGGACTGACGTTGTGCGTCATCGCAGTAGGCATTTTCGTTGAAGGCGTGCGCCGGTTTTTGTCGCCAGAAGAAGTGAATTTTACACTCATGGTCACGATCGCCTCGATCGGCCTCGTCGTCAATGTCGTGATGACATTCCTGCTGACACGGAGTATGAAAAGCGAAAAAAACTTAAACGTCCAAAGTGCGCTCTGGCACTTTATCGGGGATTTGATCAGCTCCATCGGCGTGATCGTTGCGGCAATCTTGTTATACTTTACAGGATGGACGATCTTTGATCCGCTCATTTCCGTCGTCATCGGTGCGATTATTTTTCGTGGTGGCGCAAAAATTACAAAAGAAGCTTACGGTGTGCTGATGGAACGCGTGCCTGACGCCTTCGACCTCGCACACATCCGCCAGTCGATCTCTACGATCGAAGGCGTACAAGATGTGCATGAGATGCACTTGTGGACGATCTCCACGGATCATTACTCCTTCACAGCGCATGTGTTCATCCGTCCAGACATTCAGCCATTTTGTGTCATTTTGGCCGTCAATGAATTGTTGGCAAACACGTATGGCATTCACCATGTGACGGTGCAAGTCGAACACGCGCTTGTCCATCCGCACGGGGAATATGGTCGTGCCTTTTTGCGCAAGCAACAACACGAAACCGTATAACGGAAATAAGCCATGTTGTTCTAGCGGTGACGCGCCATCAGCCACTCAGACAACTCGATCAACCGCTGGGGGTACGGAAACGCTGCCTCGATGATTGCCTCATGTCCTTGGTGAGTGAGCGTCCGTACCGCTTGTCGGGAGGCCTCTACGCCCGCAAAAGCCGTATAGGTCTTTTTGTTGTTTTCGACGTCTCGTTGCGTCATTTTCCCCGTCGTCTGTGTATCGCCGGTCGCGTCGAGAATGTCGTCTTGGATTTGAAACGCCAATCCAATGGCACGCCCGAACACCGCCAGTGCGTCGAGTTGCTGTGCGGAAGCGCCTCCGAGGTGTGCCCCCATTTGGAGTGCACAGACGATGAGATCGCCTGTTTTCCGCTGATGCATGTAGTCTACGTCTGCTGCGGTTTGTGCTTGT
>JAULZZ010000065.1:0-3066 GCA_032117095.1 Paenibacillus sp. | reverse complement strand
AGTACACGCACCGATTTGATAATTAAAACTATAACAAAAAAAAAAAAAAAAACAATACTTTTGAGGCATCATTTTGCGCGTTTCATCTGCATGAAACATGCGCTATAAAACCATTTTTCACCGAATTTTTTCATCCACCCGCAAAAGGAAACCCGCTTTGCATACGTTCTCAACCTGTGATTCGTATTGCATACAAACAACAGACACGCATACATCGCTCGATACAACAGGGGCAAATCGAAAAAAAAAACTCCTGTGCGTGCATAAACATCACACAAGAGGTTTCTTGCGTATTCTTGACAGTTTGTATGGTGCTTGCATGGGGAGGGCGATTTGATTTTTGTTCCTCGTATTGCTCGTCCACCCAAAAGTCCATTCCCACGCTGTCACGTGGCGGACTCTTGAGTGGTCATGCTTTTTTTATATCCCTTCTACGAAACACGCTGTGTTTCGTAGAAACCCCTTTATTTTAAGTGAAATTTCAAGGACGTAAAGATTCAAAAGGGAAAAAGGATACAACGCAAAAATTCACTGAGCCCTCCTCGCTAAACGGAAGCCGACATCATCGTAGAATTTTTCCGGTGCGTCACTGCTGACGTAACTCACGGCCATGAGGCTGCTTAAACTTTTCCAGCTACCACCCCAAATCATACGTTTAATATTAGTTTTCGTAAAATTCCACTCCCTAACATTCCCACTCACATCGTGCATTCCCAATATGTTCTGCATTTTGCCCATGACCTCTCTTAACTTGTTTTGACTGTTTGTATGGTACCACGCCACTTTTTGGGTCGATAACGCGTTGTTCACATTTTCTATCGCGCCACTCGCATAGTTTTTAGGCGTCCAATAATACGTTTTCTCGTCAGGCCCTTTCACGGCGATGCGTTCTTTTGCCAACGAACCTGTCGTCGGCGCTGTCGTCCCCAGCCATCTCGCTGCCATTTCGGACTGCTCATACGTCGGCAGTTGATACCCGTTGTGGTTGCTTGGCACCATACTGTCGAGTACTTCCTTCACTCGCGCATCTTTCAGTACTTTTCCGCCCGTATCCCGATACACCGGCACGAGTCCAGCTTTCTCCGAATATGCATTCGTCCAAATGACGACATCGTACCAGCTTACTTTTGTAACGGGCAACATCGTACTGAGGTTACTTCCTTGATTTACAAACGTATACCCTTTCGTCACCGCCCAGTCATACACTTCTTTCCACAATGCCCCCGTCACTTCTGTTTTCCCAAGCAAATAATTTAATGGAGCTACTTTCGTTAGCAGACCACTGGACCCCAACGGCACCTGTGAAATGTTTCCCGCTGGCACGTACACCATCTGACGATCGACCCCGCCTTGCGCTCTGCCCTCTGGTGCTTGCACGCTCGCCATCCCGACTGTCATCGCAAGCAAACCTGCATACACCGCTGTTTTTCTCATCATTCCTGTCGTCATCCTCGTCCACGCTCCTCGTCGTTGTGATGTGACTACACAAACCAGTACACGCACCGATTTGATAATTAAAACTATAACAAAAAAAAAAAAAAAAAAACAATACTTTTGAGGCATCATTTTGCGCGTTTCATCTGCATGAAGCATATGCTATAAAACTACTTTTCACCTAAGTTTGTCATCCTCTCGCACAACTGGAAGCGCCCCCTCTCGTAGCCTATAAAACGGGTCTCCCGATTCGTATCACTCCCCCTTCCCAACAACGCAAAAAACCTCTTTCCCTGTGGGAAAAAGGTTTGCGCGGGAAGCCCACATTTCAAGGCGTATCCCACACCCGACTACTCATTCAACTTTTGCACCAATGCATCGACCGAAGGCGCACGCTCAAACACATAATGCTTTGTCTTCTTCGCTTTTTTCCATGTCTTGTTTTCTGTCATTTTCTTGACGAACGTTTGACGTTGTTCCAACACCCCCAGGTCGACGAGTGCCCAAGACAACGTTTCGATGTCTGCATTTGGTGAAACCATAAAGGCAAATTTTGTCACCGGCTGTGTCGGATGGGCAATCGTCTGCCCGATGGAGCCAAGTTGTAACACGACAGCACCCACGATGAGCCCGACCCCCATCCCCATCAATAGCGTTTTAGAGCGCAGCATCCGTCGTCCCCTCCGCTTGGGCCAAGCGAATAATCAGCAACACTTCACCCTTATTTTTAGCCAACTTTTTCGCTATGTACTCCACAGATTTCCCTTGATCATACATTTCTAATAATTCCTTAAACTTCGTACGCACGTGGATCGGATCGACCGTCGTGGCGCCACGTTCTACTGCAAGATCCCCCATCGGTGTAGACAAATTTTCACTGCCTGTCAATCGCTTTTGCGAAGCAGTATACTCGATCTCCTGACTCGTAGCCCGTTGTCGTTCCCAATGCGTGGAAAACGTGTGCCAGCGATGTTCGATGCCATACAATTTCGCAGTCACCTCTTGTTCGATGCCAGCGACACGTTGTGCCACATCTTGTACGTGCCTCGTCATGTCTTGCTTCGTACGTTCAAACGTCTGTTGCAATTGTTGTTGCTCTTGTGTAAACTCTTCCATCATCTGTTGCAACGTCACACTGACCGCATCCAACCACGACTCGGGTGATGATGCCGCTGCTGTTGGTTTGGACGAGGCGGGCAACGTCGCGGCGTATACGATCAAAATCCCCCCCATGAGCACGATAATCATCCATAAATCCACGCCACTTCTCCCCCTTCGCTCCTATTCATTTTTTGCACGCGATCCGTTTCCTTGACACTCCCTTGCTGTGCATCCTTCAATACATCAGCTGTTCTTTCAACATGTCCAAATGGTGACGCAACCGCAACATGGCTTTCGAATGCAACTGTGAAATGCGCGAAGCCGATAAATTCATCACGTGGGCGATTTCCGACAACGACAACTCATTGTAGTAAAGCAATGATACGACCGTCCGTTCCCGTGGTGTCAATCGTTGAATCGCCTGCGCCAAACATTCTTTCATAAATAGTTCTTTCACTGTATTTTCGGGCAGTGGCGCTGCTTCATCGACGAGATTGGACATCCGTGTTTCTTGCTCTTCGGGACGCGTCG
>JAULZZ010000064.1:0-5985 GCA_032117095.1 Paenibacillus sp. | reverse complement strand
CACGTACGAACGCGGGAAGTACACGAGTCAAATGGCGCAATACAACCGATTGACCATTACGCCGCCTGCCATCGATGTGCAGGTATGACATCGTGATGCGTAGCGAATGGAGAACGCAATTTTTTTTTGAATTTTATCCATCAAAGGGAGGGATAAGAGATGCAACTCGAGACACATTACGGCGGAACCGTGGAGCTCACAGCGGATCAATGTGTAGAATTTCCTCAAGGAATACTCGGATTTCCCACTGTCCTGCGCTTTGCCATCACAGAAGTGGACGATGCGTGTGGGTTTTATGAGATGCACGCGTTGGACGACCCACACGTCGCATTTTTGCTTATGCGGCCGTTTGACGCATACCCGACGTATGAATTTTCCCTCGGCGAAGAAGAAAAAGCACAGCTCGAGCTTACACAACCGAGCGAAGTCGACGTGTTCGTCATCGTGACGTGTGCGGCGCGTGTAGAAGAGTTCACGATCAATTTGCTCGCCCCGATCGTCTGGAACAAGCACAAACGGCGCGCTGCCCAAATCGTGTTGCACGATGCTACGTATACGACGAAACATCCGCTGTTTCCCCATCTTCCGCAGGACACGTCATCGTTACGGGGGGGGAGCGACCATGTTGGTGCTTACGCGCAAGAAACTTGAATCGATCCGCATCGGGGAGGACATCGAGATTACGATTTTGGCGGTGGACGGCGATACGGTAAAGGTCGGGATCACAGCCCCCAAGCACGTTGCTATTCATCGCGAAGAAGTGTATAGGGCGATCGCCCAAGAAAACAAAACCGCCTCTACCACGAAAACAAATCGCCAACTATTGCAAACTTTCTTCAAAAAATAATTTCAAATTTTATGGTTTTTGCTCTTCACAACCGCCCCGATCCAACCGATAAATCAAGCAGAGGGACACACAACGGGCGGCCGACCGACACCCTCAACCTCGTCACAAGGACGTGACGAAATCCACTTCAAGGAGGAAGGACTTATGAGAATCAATCATAATATCACCGCACTCAACACGTACAGACAGCTCACCAGCAATAATGAGAATTTGACGAAATCCATCGAGAAGTTGTCTTCCGGACTTCGGATTAACAGAGCAGGAGACGATGCTGCGGGGCTCGCAATTTCTGAGAAAATGCGGGGACAAATTCGCGGATTAGATCAAGGGGCACGGAATGCGCAAGACGCCATCTCGATGATCCAAACGGCAGAGGGCGCTTTGAACGAAGTGCATAGCATCCTCCAACGGATGCGGGAACTTGCGGTACAAGGTTCCAATAGTACGTTACAATCGGGCGATCGGACGGCGATCGGGGAAGAGCTCAAAGCACTGTCCACGGAAATCGATCGGATCGCTGACACGACGCAGTTTAACGGCAAGACGTTGCTCAATGGTTCATTGGTGACGGATCTCGATGGGACGAGTGGGACGAAAGTCGGGGCAGATTTGTCGACTTCTTCAGGGGGCAATATTACCGTGAGCAAAGTCGATGTATCGAGTGCGGTAGCGGGCACGACGTATACGTTTAGTGACGATAACGCTGGGGCCGTGACGTTGACGGCAACGATCAATGGATCGAACGTCTCCCAAACGGTCAATGTGGCCGCCATGACGACAGCCGGCGAACAAACGTTAAACTTTGATACGTTGGGTGTCAAAGTAACCTTAACAGGGGGCGGGTCTGCCGATGCCACGGCGGCGAAAATCGGCGATGACATCACGAGCGATTTGACCACGGTAAAAACAGCGGCTGGCAACAGTTCGGCAACGTTTGCCATTGGTGCCAATTCGGGTCAAAATATGAACGTTGCTTTTGGGGACATGAATACGAATCAGCTTGGCGATGCGAGCAATCTCAATACGTTGGTGAATACGGTCGCAGCGAGCTCGATGATCGATACGACGGCAAAAGCACAAACATTGATCTCAGAAATTGACGGCGCAATCATCGACGTATCGACCCAACGGGGTGTGTTCGGCGCAGCGCAAAACCGGCTAGAACATACGATCAACAACCTCCAAACGTCGGCAGAAAACTTGACTGCGTCCGAGTCGCGGATTAGAGACGTCGACATGGCAAAAGAGTTGATGTCTCAAACGAAAAACAACATCCTCGCCCAAGCGGCGCAAGCGATGTTAGCGCAAGCGAATCAAACGCCCCAAGGGGTATTGCAGTTGTTGCGGTAATGCCGAGGCGACCACATCACATGTCCAAGGAAGATCCGTTACGGGTCTTCTTTTTTTGTGCATATTGTTCTCATCACATCTTCAAAACCGATTCACAGAGAACAGTCTTTTGGGGACGCAAAGTTTTTGGCGTACGTCAATGCGATGTCAAAAACACGTTGTATAATTTTTTGCCATCTTCATGATTTTCCTCTTTGTCACGATATATAAGGTAAGCGAGACGACGTGAAGACCAAAGGGGGGTGTTATCATGGATTCACTGCAATTCCCACCACGCACACCACAAGGCACAGAACGTATGCAAACGCCACGCAGTACCGCCAAGGAACCAGCAACTGGAGACGACTTCGGAACCGCTGGTTTGAAAAAACAAGGCGAGGCGCACGTGCGAGCAGGAACCGAACGAGAGCGTCCCCCCATTTCGGTGAGTGAAAAGCAGCTGATGAAAGTCATCGAAAAGGCGTTCAAAGCGGTGCAAGGACCGCAGACATATCTCGAATTTTCCATCCATGATCCGACAAAACGGTTGTCCATTCGAGTGCATGACCAGGAGACGGGCGAGATTATTCGGGAGATTCCCCCTGAAAAGACGTTGGATTTTGTAGCAAAACTGTGGGAAATGGCGGGTATTTTGATTGATGAACGTCGTTAGCGGCAAGATTTTTCATAAATCGTCTGCTGTACTACGGGACGGAAACATCATATACGTCGGGGCATGGGGGTGTGACGGATGAGCAACATGCGGATATCTGGGCTTGCGACGGGCATCGATACGGACCAAGTCATCAAAGATTTGCTCAAAGCAAACCGCGCGTCGATCGACAAGATCAAACAAGATCGTAAAGTTATCGAATGGCAACGCGATGCGCTTCGCGAGCTCAATGCCAAGGCATTGGAATTTCGCAACAGTAAAATCAATGTCGTTCAACAACAAATGACAGCGACCGCCAAGACGATCGCGGTAACAGGCAATCCGACAGCGGTCACGGCACGTACGACCGCAGGGGCAATCACGGGCACGATTGAGTTGGAGGTGACGCAACGGGCGACTGCCGCGACGAATCGCAGTGCAGCAGATATCCGCCTAAGCCCTGCATTTGACCCGTCAAAACCGCTCGCCGATGAGATGGCAGCAGGAAACATTACCGCTATCGATTTGGCCAATAATGCGAACATGACCATCAACGGCACGACGGTGACGATCGAATCGGGCAATTCTCTAAACGATATCATCGAAAAAATCAATAAGAACACGAATGTGACTGCATTATACGACACGTTTACGGGACAACTTTCACTCGTGAGCAAACAGACGGGGCGTACCAACGGAATCGGTGGAAACGGGGATGCCATCACGCTCACGGGGGGGTTCCTCGAAAATACACTGCGGATTACGCAAGGAAGTGCACAACAAACGACAGCAAGCAATGCGCTACTGAACCTAAATAAAATTGCTACGGAGCGAACGAGCAATACGTTCACGGTCAATGGGGTAGAAGTTTCACTCCAACAAACGAACGTTGGGCAACCGACTTTTTTGGAAATAAAGAGCGATGTGGCCACGTCCATCGCGACGATAAAAAAATTCGTCACCGATTACAACGACATGTTGACCCATTTGCAAAGTAAATTTGGCGAAACCCGCTACAAGGACTATCCGCCGCTGACGGACGAACAACGCAAGGCGTTGAGTGAGACGGAGATTGAACAATGGGAGAAAAAAGCGAAAAGTGGTCTACTGCGCAACGATACCATCCTCGAACAGACGATGACCCAATTGCGCCAAGCGATTTCTTCTACGGTCCAAGTCGGCGGGGTGAGTCAGACGCTACATGCGATCGGCATTACGACTGGAAATTACAAAGAGCGCGGCAAACTGTATGTCTCCAATGAAACGAAGTTGCGCACCGCCATTGAAAACAACCCAGATTTGGTGCAACAACTGTTCAATCAGACGACAACGCCCAATGCAGAAGGCGTATTGGTCAAAATTGAGCGTACGATGGAGGGCATGATTAAAAAAATTGCCGATCGTGCAGGGACATCGACGGTGATGGACAGTGCGACGTTTAAGGCGGATGCGATGCTAGGGAGACAACTCAGCGACATGGACAGTCGGATCAAACAAGTGACCAAACGCATGAGTGATACAGAAAGTCGTTATTATAAGCAATTTACCGCCTTAGAATCTGCGATTCAACGGTTTAATGCGCAGTCATCGTATTTGGCAAATCAGCTCAGCAAGGGATAGTCCGCATGCCAAATGAAAGCGAGAAGATAAGGGATCGTTCAAAACACATACGGGGGAGTGGAGACAAGATGAATGCGACGCAACGCAATAAATATGTCGAATATGCCGTACAAACCGCCTCAGGTGCCCAATTGTTGTTGATGCTTTTTGATGGTGCGATTGGTTTTGGACGGCAAGCGATCGGGGCGATAGCGCAAAAAAACTATGAAGCTGCCCATCACAACATACAGCGCGTACATGCAATCGTCAGCGAGTTTATGATTACGTTGGATCGCACCGCACCCGTGAGTCCGTCGTTGTTGGCGTTGTACGACTATTTACTTTCACGCCTCATTACCGCAAATGTGAAAAAAGATCAGGTGATCGTCGAGGAAGTGATCGGATTTTTGATGGAAATGCGTGTGATGTGGGCGGATGTGGCACGGCAAGTGCCCAAGCCTCCGGTACAAGAGCATGCATGAAACGATAGAGACATTGCGTAAAGCGACAGACGATTTTGTGCGTGCGCTGGATGAGACAACGTATGATCAAATCCAACAATTTTTGTTGCAACGGGAGCAATTGATCGCACAGTTGATGCATTATGCATGGACAGAAGCCGAAAAGCAAGCGGTTGCGCCACACATACGCGATATTCTTGCACAGGATGCGGAGATTTTGGCACATCTCGATGTTTTGCGTCGGCAATACGAAGGGGAATACCACAAAATGCAACGGTGGAAACAAAAACAGCAATTGTATGCATCGGTGGGGCACGAGCGGTTGTACTTTGATCAGCGTACATGAAGGACAAGAAGAAAAGCTGCTTTTTATACTAAACACTGATTGAATACAGGAATCCTATTGGTTAAAAAGTACAGTGATTTGTTGTGAAACGGGGCCCTTGGTATGGACGTTTTTAATCATTGTTTAGTATTAGGGGAAAGAAACGGTAGCACCTGCTGTGGCGATTGGAATGGATGCTGTGTAGAGGATTTTTTATTCATTATCAGGTGACACAGGGTTCATTTTAAGACCTCGATAGGGGTCTTTTTTGATGTTGGCAGGAGGGATAATCATATAATTATAGCACAAAAACATAAGAATGATGAAGGGTAAATGGGGATAAAAAGGTTTGAGATGAAGTGGGAAGGGGGAGGAAAAAAGTGAAGAGAGGGGATTGACAAAACTGTGGGAAGGTGTTACTGTAATAATAAGGGTATAATCCCAATATATGGTAAATTGAAACAAATGCAAGGGAAGACGCATTTGCATAAGGGAAAAGGAAGGGCAACAGCCAAAATGGAAGGGGAGCGATGGAGATGAGAAAGGGAAAAAGCAGACGGCGGTGGATGGTGTGGTTGTGTGTGGCGGGGATGATGGGGAGCAGTGTGCCGGTCGCCGGAGGACAAACGGGGAAGGAAGCAGGGCAAAAGGAAGCAGGGCAAGTGGTGATGGAACAAGGGAATGCGGGATGGGGAGACATCGCAGGGCATTGGGCGGAGAGCACGATACGGGAGTGGGGAAAAGCAGGGCGCATTTCAGGGTATCCAGACGG
>JAULZZ010000063.1:0-10686 GCA_032117095.1 Paenibacillus sp. | reverse complement strand
ACCATTCGTTCCATCATTTCACGCTTTATTTCCTCACTATACCTCGTCATCTGCGCTCACTCCTAGTGTCTGTTGGTACTACTATAACCTCTTTTTCTTCCAACGACAACCATTGTGACATATAGGGCGGAATAGGAGAATTGTGTATTGCAGACCGGCAGTTATCGGGGGTGGGGAATAGCGTTTTGTGGCAATCCCCTCGTGATTTTTCTGCGCAATATCGTTTGAATATTCAGGTCGAGTGCTTCGTGGGGACGGTACGCGTGCAGGTGCGCTCATGAGGATGCAAAAGAAGGCTTTTTCAAGCTTGATGTGGAATATGATGGTCGAAATGGTCTTTTTCGGTTGTGTCGTCTTGTGTGGTATGATGGCAGTGTTGATTGTGATGGGACATGGTGCATGGTTGATTGCTCATGTTTCTTGGGTGTTTCTCACATTCGTATGTATTTGTTTGTGGAGTGTATTGTTTGGTATGTGGCGAAGTATTTCGTTGATCCAGCGCATTGTAACCATACAAGAAGCAATGAATTTGCTCGAAAAAGGGCAGTTTCCTCGTGAATTGCATGTAAAAGGAGACGACGAGATCGGTTGTCTTGCGCAACAGACGATGAGGCTGGCACGGATGTGGGAAGAACAAGTGGCGCGGTTGCAACGATTGGTGACGGATAATGCACGGCTAGCAAAAACAGAACAGATGAGCGCCATGATTTCCGAGCGGCAACGAATTGCACGGGATTTGCATGATGCAGTCTCACAACAATTGTTTGCGATGGTGCTGTCTGCCACGGCATTATCCCGCAACGCAACGGACGAACAAATGCAAAAACAGAGCGTCCAAATTGCAGAAATGGCGACACTGGCGCAGTCTGAAATGCGTGCCTTGTTGTTGCAACTGCGTCCGGTTCCTTTGACGGATCAACGTTTTGTTGATGCATTGGATCATTTATTGGTGGCGCTGAAAAACAGTATCACCACGCATATTACGTGGGAGATTGACCATACGATTGAACTTGCGCAGGGCATTGAAGATCATTTGTTTCGCATCGTACAAGAAGCCATATCGAACATCACGCGACATGCGCACGCGCGCAATGTCATGGTCCGGTTTCGGCGTAATCCAACGGGGGTTCGACTCATGGTCCGTGATGACGGCATCGGCTTTGATTCCAAGAACATCAAGATGATGTCGTACGGTTTGCTTTCAATGCAAGAGCGGGTCAATGAAATTGGAGGCAGTGTGCAAATCGTATCGTTTCCGCAAAACGGGACAAAAATAGATGTTCATGTCCCCATCACACTACCACCCACCATCCAAGTACAAGAAAAAGAGAAGGAGGGTGGAGACAACGAGTAATCATGTGACGGTTCTAGTGATCGATGACCACGAAATGGTGCGCGTTGGCTTGGTTGCGTTGTTGGGTACGGAACCGGGCATTGCGGTCGTTGGCGTGGCGTCCAACGGAGAGGAAGGGGTAGAGAAAGCCTTGCGCATGCATCCGGATGTCGTGCTGATGGATCTTGTCATGCCCAAAATGAACGGAATCGAGACAACGCGTCATATCGTACGTGCGCTTCCACACTGTAAAGTGATCGTGCTCACCAGTTTTATTGACGATGAGATGGTATACCCTGTCTTGGAAGCTGGTGCGTTTAGTTATATACTCAAAACATCCAGTGCTTCGGACATTGTCGCTGCCATTCGCGCCGCGGTCACAGGAGAACCCATTCTTGGTGCGGAGGTAACCAATAAAATTTTACAAAGATTACAAAAAAAAACGACCACGGGGGCGGACGTCGGCCACAACCAGTTATCAGAACGAGAAATGGAAGTGCTCTTGCTGATCGCTCAAGGTAAATCCAATCAAGACATTGCACATACACTGTATATTAGTGTGAAAACCGTCAAGTTTCATGTGACGAACCTGCTGGGAAAACTGGATGTGGCAGATCGCACGCAAGCAGCGATTTATGCGTATAAAAATGGACTTGTGAAGTGACGGGGCGTTTTTGATGAAAGCGAGTGAAACAGACGTTTTTTGTAAAAAATTTTTTGACGCTCTTTTTTTAAGGATGCATGGCGACCATTTATTCGGAGGGTGATAGAAAGAAGAGAATAACAGCTAATGGGATGGTTTTGAACATCCGCGGGTTAACCAAACGGTGAGGCGAAGTGCTTGCGTTGGACAATGTGCACTTGACGATCAGATCAGGAATGTTTGGCTAATACGAAACACGATTGGAATACAGCGAACAGATTGGTTAAAAATCCCTTTCATGGCGACGAGGGCACAGCGGGAAACTGACGTACTTATCTTTCATGACCAAATGATGGAAACCTTATAAAAAGCACCGTCTTGCCACTTTACAAATGCTGCTTTGTGGCGTATAATCAACAATACAAAAGCCTGCGATGTGCGTCACGGTTCATTTGTTTTGAACCAATGGTTGTTTCTTGGGAGATCTATATCGTATTGTAGCTGACGTACCTAGCGTTGATCTAGGAGGTCACAAGCATACTGCGGTCACCCCCCTGCTGAGCAGGTTCAGAAACAAGTTCCGGGACGGCATTGGCGGGTTTTTTCCCTTATTTTTTACTCACTGAACGGGCGCATGGTTTTAAAGGGGGGTTTCAAAGGGGCTTTGGATCGGCATAGAAGAGAGACTAAAGTAAAAAAGAAGGTAAAAAAGAATGTTTCATACATAGCGACATCGCATAGAAAAGGGGTACTGCATGGCGTATCATCGACTGCTCGTTGGCTTATGGCGTAGTCATGCGCAAACAAGCGAGCGACATCTAGACGTACTACTGCGCACGCGGCACTATCCGTATGCGGTCACGACAATGGGTGAAAAACTGTTGCTCCTTCTGCCACGCATTCCCCGACTGCACGTCGAGGCATACGTTCCACAAGTGGGAGAAATTACAGCCATCCGGCGGACTCCGCTCGGACGAATTCAAGACTTGTCGATGACACTCGTGGCGACCGCTGATCGTGCGTGCGCACTGGATCTGTATGCGGCCTCCCGTGGCCCATGGGGTGATTTTGGCGAAAATGCACGCACGATCATCACCATCTTACAGTGCGTCGATGACGCAGTCGCCGTGACGTGAACGCACCAGTACGGTGCGCACAACACGAAAAAAACGTATCGTTTGTATGCGATACGTTTTGTCGTTTGTGTTACAACATGATCAAGAAAGAGAATCCTATTGGCAATCCCGTACGGCTTGGAGCGCAGCATCGTAGGCTGGATGTTCGGTCATCTCCGACAAAATCTGCACATAGCGGACACGATCGTCGCGATCAATCACGAAAATGGCGCGCATCAACAAGCGCAATTCCTTGATATGTACGCCGTACGCATCCCCAAAAGAGAGGTTCTTGTAGTCAGAGAGTGTGACCACGTGTTCTATGCCTGCGGCACCGCACCAACGGGAGAGTGCCATCGGCAAATCCGCAGAGATGGTGAGGACAACGACATCGTCGCCGAGCTTTGTCGCCTCTTCATTAAATCGCCGTGTTTGGCTATCGCATACGCCCGTATCGATCGAGGGGATGACGCTGATGAGCTTGACCTTTCCTTTGTACGCATCCAGCGTGACCGTATCGACCAACGATTTGTTCACCGTAAACGACGGGGCAATTTCCCCAACCACGGGGACATCGCCACATAGCGTAAGGGGATTCCCTTTTAATGTTGCGACACCTGTTCGTTCTATCGTCATTGCATCTGCGCCTCACCTTCGGTAAAATAAGATAGTCTACCTCACCTATTATATCGGGTATGCTAGGGGAATGTCCACTGTGAGCGAGATGATTTTGTTGCAAGGGGATTTTACCCCTACCTTTGATCGAGAGGAATACGCTGATGATCTTTTTGCGCTATGAAAGTATAAAGGAGTATCGCCAACGTTATCCTGCAACGACCATCCTTCTTCTCTTATACGGCGTGATCCACGTCGCATTTGAGGGGTGGGCATGGTACGCAGACGTGTCTCCTGACTTCCTAAAACAACAATGGGGAGCTTTTGTCCAGTCGTCTGAGGCGATGGTCACACCCGCATACTGGCAGTTTTTTACGGCAAACTTTTTGCATCATGATTGGATGCATTTGTTGTTGAACGCCTTTTCGTTGTATGTGTTCGCTCCTCCCTTAGAACGCTGGCTTCGTGCATGGCGATATGTCGGGCTGATCGTCTTTTCTGGTATCATAGGCAACGTATTCACTGCGTTGTTCTTCACAGAGGTGTATTCGTTGGGAGCAAGTGGTTCCGTATATGGTGTGTTGGGCGCATATGTATATATTCTGTTGTTCCATCGTGCGATGGTCGATGACGCTTCCCGCAAAACGGTATGGGTGATGTTGGCGATTGGTGCCATATACTCGATCGTAGTGTCCAACATTAACGTCTATGCCCATCTCGGGGGATTGCTCGGGGGGTTTGTCTATATCGCTTTGTATGTCATGTTTAACCGAAAGCGGGCGTAACACGATGGAACTTCGCCAATTGCATTATTTTGTGACCGTCGCACAGATGGAGCACATGACGCACGCCTCACAACATCATCACATTGCGCAGTCTGCGATTAGTCGGCAAATCCACCTGCTTGAGCAAGAAATAGGGGTGTCGTTGTTTAAGCAAAAAGGGCGCAATCTACAAATTACCCCCGCTGGAAAATTATTTCTTCACCGTGTGGCGCCGTTGCTCCAAGCACTCGACCAAGCGACGATCGAAGTACAGCAGTTCCAACACCCCGAAAAAGGAGAAATACGCATCGGGTTTCCACACAGCCTCGGCATCTATTTGTTGCCAACTTTGCTCGCAGCGTATCGCAAAATGTATCCAGATGTGAAGTTTGTGCTCCAACAAGGGACGTACCCGATGCTGTTGCGGGCGTTGGACCAAAATGAGATTGATTTGGCGTTCATTTCACCGTTGCCCACGGGGCAAGATACCGTGCAAGGACAGTGGCTGTTTACGGAGTCACTGCATGCCATCTTGCCTCCGAACCACCCGCTTGCCCACCAAAAAGTCATTCGACTTTCCCAATTACAAGACGAGCCATTTGTCATGTTCAGTCCGCAATATTCTTTGCGTGCGATCGTACTAGAAGCGTGCCAACAAGCGGGTTTTGTGCCCCGCATCGGATTTGAAGGCGAGGAGACAGATACGATCCGTGGGTTGGTGGCAGCCGGTCTCGGTGTGAGCATGTTGCCAGCGATGGCCTTGGTCGAAACAGGACCGATCATGCCCGTAACCATTCCCGTGATTGACCCTTCCGTCGTGCGTACGATCGGTCTCGTGCAACGAAAAGGGGAGAAGTTGCCTCACGTTTCCGAGGTTTTCCGCGATTTTTTGGTGCATTATTTTGCGCACGTAGCACACAACAGCGACGAACAATAAAAATACCCCTCTCCTTGGCGAACAGAGAGGGGGGGACTCGAGTCAGCGTTACTCACGATCACCACTGTTAAAGATCATGATGTATTTTAGGAGCTCAAACAAGGCAACGAGTGCACTGGCGACATAGGTGAGTGCGGCAGCATTGAGTACTTTGGCGACGCCGGTTTCTTCCGTATTCGTAATGAACCCTTCGGCGACCATCAAATCACGGGCGCGGGAACTCGCATTGAATTCTACAGGCAACGTAATGAGCTGGAACAACACGGCACACGAGAAAAATAAAATACCTAGCAAGAGCAAACCGGACATCTGGAAGAAGAAACCTGCGATAAGGAGCAATGGAGCAATCCCAGAGGACAAATTTACGACAGGAAAAATGCGGTGTCGCAATGCGAGCATCGGATACGCCTGCTGGTGCTGTATCGCATGACCGACCTCATGACACGCCACGGATAAGGCGGCGATCGAGGTGGACCCATATACCGGTTCAGACAATCTGACGACGCGATGACGCGGATCGTAGTGGTCGCTTAGCATGCCAGCGACGGGCTCTACGGGCACATCGTGCAGACCGTTGTTGTCGAGCAGTCTTCTCGCCGCTTCGTAGCCGGTCAATCGACTGCTACTGTCCACGGTAGACCACCGCTTAAACGTTCTTTTTACACGAAACTGCGCCCAAATACAAATCGCAAATGCAATGAGAATGAGAAAATCCATCGGGTGAAAGAACAAACCAGTCATACAAATCCCTCCGTCATCCAAAATGGGACGCCTCTTCATAGTAGTAAAGAAGAGGACGTAAAAAGGTCGGCGCAACGGATCTTTATGAAACAAAGGGGCGCATGGAAAAACCGTACAACGGTGTCCGACCTTCCACTAATATATACTACCCACAGCATCGAAAGTTTCGCTCCGCTACAAAAAACATCGAGGCACATAATTTTTTTAACTTCTCGTCTTTTCTCACTTGCATTTCGTCGTGCGCACGATTATAATGGCAATAAGCATACCATATTGTGTTAGGATTTATGACATCACATTGGAGGAGTGGTTCAAGTGGCAAAGAAATTCGGATTGATTTTCGCAACAATGGCGTTATTTTTGCTCCCGGTCACTGCCTTAGCGCAGGAAGGAGGCCCAACGAGTTCAGCGTTGAACATGGGACTCAATGCATTGTGGGTCATGTTTGCGTTCGTACTTGTACTGCTCATGCAAGGCGGATTTATTATGCTTGAGACAGGGTCGACACGGATGAAAAACGCAGGGCATGTCGCAGGGAAAACAATTTTCACGGTTGGACTCGCGGCGATTGTGTTCTGGGCTGTTGGGTATGGATTGATTTTTGGTGCGGATGGCAATGCGCTTATTGGACTTGGAAGTTGGTTTTTTTCGCCAAGTTTTGGGGCCTTGGATGCTGCCGGCGAAGCGGTAGCCGCGTATCCCGACGCAGTGTTTTTTTTATTCCAGTTTGCGTTTGTAGCGGTATCTTTATCGATTGCATGGGGCGGTTTTGCAGAACGCGCAAAGTTGTCTATTTATGCGTTATTTACCGTGTTGTTTGTCGCCCTCATTTATCCGGTCATTGCGCATTGGATATGGTCTGCTGACGGGTGGTTGTTCGGACATAAACAAGATTTTGCAGGCTCCACGGTCGTACACTTGACGGGAGCTTGTGCGGCACTTGCGGCGACGTTATTGTTGCGTCCGCGCATTGGCAAGTACAACAAAGACGGATCGGCCAACGCGATTCTTGGGCACAACCAAGTGTTCACTGCGCTCGGTGTATTGTTGTTGTGGGTCGGTTGGTTCGGCTTTAATGCAGGCAGTACGGTCGGGGTAGGCGATGGATTTTTTGCCTATGTGGCATTTACGACGATGATCGCTACGGGAGCCGGCGCTGTTTCCTCCTTGTTTACGTCGTGGATGGTGAGTGGCAAAGCGGACATTACGACGACGTTGAATGGGACGTTGGCGGGGCTCGTGGCGATTACTGCTTCTTGTGCATACGTGAAGCCGTGGGCAGCACTCGTGATCGGATTGATTGCGGGAATACTCGTCGTGGGTAGCATGCGGATGTTCGAAAAGTTAAGAATCGACGATCCGATTTATGCGTTGTCCGTGCATGGCGTCGCCGGCATCTGGGGGACGTTGTCCAACGGGATCTTTGCAGAAACTTCCTTGGTAGAAAAGTTGGCAACAGGAAAACCTGGATTGCTCTACGCAACGTCGGAGCCGTTCGCACAATTATGGGTACAGTTTTACGGCGTGGCGATTTGTGGGTTGTATGCGTTCGTCGTGTCATACGTCTTGTTGTGGATTTTGAAAAAAGTCATTGGGTTGCGCGTGACGGAAGAGCAAGAAATTATTGGGTTAGATTTGAGTGAGCACGGGGCATACGGCTATCCTGAAGCGATGAAGAAGTAGAGGGCATCCCGATGCGTCATGACAGCGATTGGCACCATCACATTACACAAGCGAGCACAACGTCACAGTTGTTCTCGCTTCGTCTTGCTTATTCCCAAGAAGTCGAAGCACCCAGCGCAGAGGCGTGGGAAATGCAGCAACAACGGATGCGCGCCGTGCACGATGCGTTCATGCGCCGTGCGGTGCACCTTGCATGGACCGCCGTAGAAAGCACGTGGGACACGAACCCCTTACAATCTTTTGCTGTACTGCTGTTTGGCAGTGCCGGCCGTCATGAGCATACGTCTTGGAGTGATCAAGACAATGGGTTGATCTACACAGCAAAACAAGGCGTTCCTGCAGCGATTGCCGACGCATTTGCCGCACAAGTGGGAGGTAGCGTCTGTCAGCAGTTGGAAGAAATCGGCTATCCGCCGTGTGAGGGAGAAGTGCTCGCACGCGACAAACGGTGGCGCAGTTCGCTTGCGCAGTGGCAGGAAGAAATTCGACAATCGTGCGAAAATCCAGATTTTTATGCGGTACGTCATTTGTTAATCGTGGCGGATGCGCGTGTCATCTATGGCGACGAGCGACTCGGTGTGCAATTGCACGCGGTGTTGCATCAGCAGTTGCAAGGACACATGGAGATGGCAGTGCGCATGCTTTCCAATACGTTGCGCTACAAAGTGCTCGTCGGGCTCATGGGCAATTTGCTCACCGAACCGTATGGAGAGGATGCAGGGGGCATCGACCTAAAGTACGGGGCATATTTGCCTTTTGTCAATGCGATTCGGTTGATATCCTTATTTGAGGGCATTCGTGCAACATCAACCTTGGAACGCATCGCACGCCTGCACGCTTCTCACGTCATTACGACAGCACAAGCGAATATGTGGCGGGAGGCGTTCGAGATCATCATGCGGTATCGTCTTGCGACCACACATAAGACAGAAGCCGGCACGTTTGGCTCACGTGGCATGCTCGCTCCGACTTTTTTGACCAAAGAGGTCAAACAACAGCTAAAGCACATTCATCGGGTCGGACTATCCTTGCAAAAATGGATCAAACAGCGATTTGCACCGGAGGGAGAACGATGAACGACTCAAAACGTCCGACATCCAACTTGTGGTCCCTGTACAAAATGGGGGGGCTCACGTCTGCCCTTAATTCCGTGTTTAACCTCCACAATGCACAACAAATGGCGTTTATTCGGCAGACGATGAAGCAACAACGACACGAAGGAATTTTTGAAACCCCTTTAGCAGCATTAGACCTCGTTGTCTTTGACTTGGAAACGACAGGGTTTCACGTGCAAAACGGCGATGAAATCATTGCGATCGGCGCCATTGCGGTGCGGGGGGAACGCATGATAGAGGAAGAAACGTTTTTTTCACTATGCAATCCGCTGCGTCCAATTCCAGATGACATCGTTGCCTTGACAGGGATTGCGAATGAACACGTCCGTGACGCCCCCGCAGTCATCGACGTGCTCCGGCGTTTTTTTGCGTTTGTGGGCAAACGAATACTCGTCGCCCACGCGTCTGCGCACGACAAAGCATTTTTGAACCATGCGTTATGGCGTACGTCCAAAATACACATGACCCATCGCGTACTAGACACGATGATCATCGCCAAATGGTTGGAACCCCAAGAAATGGAGTATTCTTTGGACGCATTGATACAACGCCATGAGATTCCCCTAAAACGTCGCCATCACGCCTTAGACGATGCATGGATGACCGCACAGCTGTGGTTGAACCAAGTGCATCAAGCCCGTGTACGAAATGTGCAGACGCTAGGAGAGTTGTATGCGCACCTTAGCCAGTCGTAGCAGGCGTGGGTTCGGTCGTGGCAGCAAGTTGGGCGGGCGGTTTGACGGCAACGACGATGCCAATCCCCCCGACGACACTGACGAGCGTCAAAACCATAAACACCGTACGATCACTCAAAACCATCAAGGCGCCGATGATCGGGGGACCAACGGCAACACCAAAAAAGCGCATGCTGTTGTATAAAGCAGTAATCAATCCCCGTTGCGCTTTGGAGACGGCCCCTGTGATGAGTGCGTTGACACACGGCAACAGCAACCCTGTTCCCATGCTGCTCACGGCAATCCATGTGAGCATCGCCGTTTGTGACGAGGGATTCAATAGCCACATCATGCCATACCCAGCCGTACTTAAGGTGACGCCGACAAGCATGCCGATGCGCATCCGGTTTCCCTTGTTTTGGATCGCGTACCCTGTTGCGGTCGCTGCAATGACGAGGCCTGCCAACGGAATCGCCAGTACAAACCCTTTGGTCATCATCCCCAGCTGAAATGGTGGACGTTCGAGTACTTCCGACAAATAAAATAACATGCCAAACAGACTAAATAGTCCAAAACTTCCCGCACTTGCCGCCGCGATAATCCACGACCCTTTTTGTTTGAAAATAAGGCGTAATGTGCCCCACTCCTGTCGCATCGTTGTTTTATGAGGCGCAGAAACAGATTTTTTTTGAGTGGGAACGGCAAAATATACGAGAGCAAAACTGCACGCACAAAACAACGGAAATGCCCAAAAAGGGGCTGTCCAAGCGATCCCAGCCAACATTGCCCCGAGGATGGGGCTGATCACTTTTCCGATGCCATTGGCGGCTTCATGGATGCCTAACGCACGACTCTCCTGTTTTCCCTCATACACATCCCCGATGAACGCCATGGCGATCGAAGAGGTGCCCGCAGCGCCAATGCCTTGGATGGCACGGGCAAGCAACAGTCCTGCGTACGTATGCATCCCTGCTGCAAGGGCGGCACCCAATCCACCGAGCCCATAAATGAAGAGCGAAATGCATAATATATTTTTACGTCCGATCCGATCCGAGGCAAACCCTGC
>JAULZZ010000062.1:0-4834 GCA_032117095.1 Paenibacillus sp. | reverse complement strand
TTCGTTTGCACCGTCCCGAAATATCGTATAGATGAAATCCGAACAATCGAAAGTCGTCGTTGTTTGCCGATCCGACCCCCATTCATAAGGTGTGCCAATGTAGGACAGCCCCAGCGCAATGACACGTTCGATGCGTACTGACGCCGTGGGAGAGTGAGGAGGCACGTCTTGGGTTGGAGACGGCGGGGGTGTGTCGGTGTGCAATCGCCCGTCGGGTTGTGCGTATGTATCACCAGGTGCTGTGACGTACTTTTCTTGTGCTGACACAAAGCCGATTGTTTTGTCGCCGTCTTGTACGCGATACCACCAGCGGTTTGGTGTGGAGAGCCAAAGCAAGGACGTCCCCGCCTGGACGTAGCGGATGCGTGGAGCGGTGAGAGACGGCGCGGTGCGCAGGGATACAGTTTGTTGGACGACAACGAAACGATCGGCCGCATAGACGACCTCATCGAGGGAGAACCGTGTTCCGTTCGTCCCCATTGCCCCTCCGAGCACGAGTAGTGCGCACAACTTTATGATTTGGGTACGCATGGCAACATTCCTCCTTTTGGTACACTATAACATGAGGAACAGGACAACAATAGCAACAATTTTTTCCATTCCTCGAAACAATGCGTTCGCTACACATTTCCCCCTTTATTTGGTACACTGCATGGGGGACGCATTTTGCCATAAGGCATCCCCCCCACGACATGACAAAGAAAAGAGAGGTGTGGCATGACCGCACTTTCCGATGGTGTATGTATTTTGGTATTTGGGGCGACGGGAGATTTGGCGCGTCGTAAGTTATACCCTGCACTGTATCGTTTGTATCGCAGGGGGCGATTGCACGAACGTTTCGTCGTCATCGGCATTGCACGCCGTATGCGGACGAAAGCACAGTATGAAGACGATGTGCGCCGTACGTTGACTTCGTTTGTGACAAACGCACCCGATGAAGCCGTGCACATCGAGCAGTTTGCCACGCACTTTACATATTTTTCTCTCGACATTGCCGATCATTCACGTTTTTTACAGCTCGCTTCCTATGCACATGCATGCGATGAACAGTATCGTACGGCGGGCAATCGGATGTACTATTTGGCTTTGGCGCCGGAGTTGTTCGAACGCGTGACCGCACAAATCGTCCAAAGTGGATTGCGTGCGTCGGCGGGATGGCAACGGCTGATTATCGAAAAACCGTTCGGATACGATTTGGCGTCTGCCACTGCCTTGCAGCGGCACGTGCGCGAAGCGTTTGCAGAACACGAAATTTTTCGGATCGACCATTATCTCGGAAAGACGATCGTGCGCACACTGTATGATTTGCGTTTTCATAATATTTTTTTGGCACCGCTATGGAATCGCCAAGGCATTGCGCACGTCCAAATTACATTGAGTGAGTCCCTTGGCGTCGAAGAACGAGGCAGTTACTACGAATCGAGTGGTGCGTTGCGGGACATGGTGCAAAATCACATCTTACAGCTTATCGCCTTTTTGGCGATGCGTCGTCCGACCGCGACAACGCCGACGGCGTTACGCCAAGCGACGACCGCGGTGTTGCGTGCGCTCATTCCTTATGCAGACGAAGAAGACGTCCATCGACACGTCGTGCGCGGACAGTACGTCGCAGGAGTCGTGGATCAACAGCCAGTGTGTGCATATGTCGCCGAAGAGCATGTATCTCCTCATTCCACGACAGAAACGTTTGTCGCCGCAAAAATACGGATTGATGACCCGCAATGGCACGGGGTTCCTTTTTACGTCCGCACAGGGAAACGTTTGCAAAAAAAAGAAACAGAAATCATCGTCACGTTTCATCCCCACATGCAGGGGGAATTGTCGTCCCCCCGATCGGGGCAAGCATCTCCACCGCAGTTGCGCATCGGAGAACATCCACTCGATGTGTCGTGGACGTGTCATTTGCCCTCATGGCGTGCAGGCGCACAAACGACGTCGATGAAATTACATTTTCCCGCCACTACGGGAGAAACCGACTTGTCGCAGAAGAACGATGCATACGAGCGACTGTTTGAGGAAGCACTCGATGGGGATGCCACGTATTTTGTCCATTGGGATGAAGTCGCAGCATCGTGGTCGTTTATCGACAGCATTACGCGGGCATGGCACAAAGATCCAACTGATTTGACCACGTATGTCGCAGGGTCCAAAGGCCCCGTAGCGAGTAATTTGTTATTGCAGCAAGATGGCAATGACTGGTACGACGCAAACACGCCACCTGAAGCGACAATAGTACCGCAATACACTCAGGTGGACAAGGAGTCGTACGTATGAACGAGAACACCCCCGTGGAATGGGAAGACGAAATAAAAAAAAGACGAACTTTTGCAATTATTTCTCATCCAGATGCAGGAAAAACAACTTTAACGGAGAAATTATTATTATTCGGTGGTGCGATTCGTCTTGCGGGTACGGTGAAGGGGCGCAAAGTGGGAAAGTTTGCGACGTCTGATTGGATGGAGATCGAAAAACAGCGTGGGATTTCGGTGACATCGAGCGTTCTTCAGTTTGATTATGACGGCAAACGAGTCAACATTTTGGACACTCCAGGTCACCAAGATTTCAGTGAGGATACGTACCGCACACTGACTGCTGCAGACAGTGCCGTGATGTTGATTGATGTCGCCAAAGGGGTCGAATCACAAACCAAAAAGCTTTTTCACGTCTGTCGCAAGCGCGGGATTCCGATCTTCACGTTCATTAACAAACTCGATCGTGACGGGCGCGAACCACTCGACCTTGTCGCAGAAGTGGAGGACGTTCTCGGTATTCGCGCCGTACCGATGAATTGGCCGATTGGGGTAGGGAGACAGTTAAAAGGGGTGTACGACCGCAGTAGTAAGATGGTGGAACGGTACCATGGTGGGGACCATACGCACATTGTAGTGACCCCCACAACGGGCATTGGTGATGCCGTCTTGCGTGAGATGGCTGGGGAAATGTACGAGGACGTGTATGACCAGTTGGCTCTTTTAGACGGTGCAGGCAACGTTTTTGATCCCGTGCTCGTGGCGCGTGGTGAGCTTACTCCTTTGTTTTTTGGGAGTGCCGTCAATAATTTTGGTGTCCGCACTTTTTTAGAATCTTTTTTGGCGCTTGCCCCTGCGCCAGCTTCTCGTCACAGCCAAGTGCAAGTGGTCACTCCCCATCAGCCTGCATTTACGGGCTATATTTTTAAGATTCAAGCGAATATGAATCCGGCGCATCGGGATCGTATGGCTTTTTTACGCATCGTATCGGGTCGTTTTGTGCGTGGTATGTCGGTTTGGCACGCACGTTTGGAAAAAGAAGTGAAGTTGACACAACCCCAGCAGTTTCTCGCCCAAGAGCGCGACGGGGTAGAACAGGCGTATCCAGGGGATATTGTTGGGTTGTTTGATCCTGGATTGTATCGTATTGGGGATACATTGACAGAAAAAAAAGGCATTATATTTGATGATTTTCCTGTGTTCGCCCCTGAAATTTTCGGACAAGTTGTTGTGAAGCATGCCTTGAAACATAAGACGTACCAAAAAGGCATTTTGCAATTGACCGAAGAAGGGACGATTCAGGTGTTCCACACGGTCGCTTTTGGCGACACGATATTGGGTGTTGTGGGTCAATTGCAATTTGAAGTGTTTGAATACCGGATGAAGCATGAATACGGCGTGGAGATTGAATTGCAACGTTTGCCATATGTCTTGGCACGTTGGGTTGTAGGGCTTGAGGTCGATCCTGTGAAATTTCGTGTAAATTCAATATTGTGCAAGGATAAAGCTGGAAATCACGTCGTTTTATTTGAAAGTGAATACGCGTTGAGATCGGCCTTGGAGCGCAATGAACATCTTCGCTTTTTAGAAACCCCACCTAAAATAACATTATGAGACGAGACTTCATAGAAAGGGTGACGCGTCGATGATGATGATGACAGTATTGAAGGTCGAAAAAGATGGGTCTACCACACTCGAATCGATCAATCTGTTAGATGTTCATTACGTTGAAATCGAAGGTCGGAAAATTGTCTACCATGTAGACGGACAAAAATATCGACACATCTCTACGCTTTCCGAGTTAGAAGACCATTTGGCATGCGAAGGATTCGATATGTTGGACAAAACGAATTTGGTCAACTTGAATAAAGTAAAACTGTTTGACGAAAAGCAAGGCAAAGTATTTTTTAAAGATCCCGTGGATGACCAGTCGAATTTTGCAACGGTTGCTTTTATTAAGCAAAGACGCATGCGTATGATACGGACAAGCGATCAAAGTTCCTCCCCATTGCAAGATTTGATCTCGACGTTGCGCATCCAGTAAATGTGTGTGGGGGCAGTCAGAGCGTGTAGGGGATAGGCAAAGCATCGGAAATTCTGGTGCTTTGTCTTGTTTGTGTGCGGGGGGAAACCATCTCGCACAGCAGGCAGATGGGGCTCGAAAAAGGAGTGCGGTTGATGATACAATCGAGACAAAACGAGCAAGTGAAAACATGGGCTGCGTTGCGCACGGCCAAAGGCCGGACACAGGCACAAGCGTTTCTAGTAGAAGGGGAGCACAGTGTGGTGGCGGCTTGGCGTGCGCATGCGCCAGTGCAGTGCGTATTGTACGTCCCTGGTGGAGCGGGGGAACCGTGTGCGATGCGGTTGCAACACGGTGAGCGCCCGTGTGATCCTGCGATGTTTTTGGCGGTGAGTGCGTCTGTGATGGACAAAATTACGGATGCCACCACGCCACAACCGATCGCAGCGGTCGTGTCGATGCCCCCGCCACTTTCTTTACAGCGTGGAAGTCACACGTCATGTATCGTCGCCATGGATGCGGTCCAAGACCCCGGTAACGTCGGCACGATCGTGCGTGCAGC
>JAULZZ010000061.1:0-40472 GCA_032117095.1 Paenibacillus sp. | reverse complement strand
TCGTTCCATCCAGGCTTGTCGCTTGTGTGCTCGACTCATGTTCATCATCATCCTCTCGTGGGGCTCGGGATGATTATCTCATAGGGCTAACACCCGTGATATGTGTGGATTATTTGACGCTTACTTTTTTGCAAAGTCCGCATATGCGCCCTCTTGTTCTGGTTGTATCCCTCCCCCTCGGGTGTGTGCGCTTGGCAATGTGCCCCCTTTGGACCCCGTCGGGAAGGGAAACGACAGCTCATCCGAACCCCCTATGAAATACATCGACACCGCAGGCTTCCTTTTCCGAGAAAGCAAAAGGCGTTTTCCCTGTGGGCAAAAGGGAGCGCCTTTCTGCTTGGGGGAAATGACTCGAAATCGTGACGCATATCGTTTTTATCTGCACATGATTTCTTTGCTTAACATTTAGCATTCGATGCCTGTTTATGGTATAATCATCTTAACATCTCATTGTAAAGGGGGTGAACCGATGAAACGCCCACCGTATGTTGGCTCTCTATGGCGTATGACAATGCAATCATTGCATCGTACACCACTACACAACGGCACACCTCGCCTGCGTACGTGTTGTCCCTCCGCTGGCATGACGGCAACGTCCTCGTTATCCGTCCACCCATTTATCACGATGCGCCATGTGGTGGGGAGGATGTACCGCATGCGCCGTGTGGCACACACGCACAAGTCCCTTCTTCTTCAGACGGTCATGTGCGCTGTCATCATCACGTACAAACGCGCGCGAACGTGCGGACACGACTGGTCTCGCATCTTTTTCACGAACGACCAACGTGATTTTCCGTGGAGCAACATACCTGCTACATGCCCCCTGACTCCGTGAACATCCCCTTCCCCCTACCTAGCGGTTCCCGATAAAAGCCGTCTGCGTGCGTACGTACGCCACCTTACTTCAATCCGCCATGCTTTTTTGCGCCCGATCTAAGATAGGCGATGCCCCAGTGACCGTGATGTCCCTTTCTTGTGCTCCTACGCATCCCACACGATTGAAAACCTAGACACGGCAGGATTCCTTTTGCGCGAAAGCAAAGGACGTTTTACCCGTGGTGGAAAGGCGTAGTCTTTCCGTGGGGGATATCGTCTGAACTCGTGATGCGGAGCATAGCGTATGCGGAGCAATCTCCTGCTTTCCCGATGTCGTACCACTATCGCACAACAAGACAATGTCCATGCCAGCGCAAAAAAACTACTCCATCGACAAAACTTTTGTACCACATGCCACACCATGTAAATCTGTTCATTTTTTTCGCGCACGATGCCACACTGCACACCTACTAAGGAGGATTCACACACATGCATACGCAAACAAAAGCACGACTTGTCCACCGCATCCGTGTTGTCGCCGTATTGTTGACCGCCAGTCTGATGTTTCAAACGTTTTTTATCTCTGGGCAAGGGGAGGGAGAGGCGAAGATATACAACGGTTTAAATACGGATCAAATTAAAAAAGCCTTCGGCGGGGAATATTGTCCTAGTAATTACAGTAAATGGTCTGATTCTATCCCACTTGATCAGTGGAACGAAGTGAATTCCTTAATTAAATGTACAATGCCAACGGAGTTTGAAAGACCTTTGAATATGGGAAATGGAAAAATACAGATTTTTTCTATTGCTAATATAGGCCTAGGCGATGCGTATAGGGGCGATCCTTATAAAGTAGATATTAGTGATTCTAATATTAAAAAACTCAATCCCCAACTGACTGATATTAAGAAACTCTATCCCGAACTGCCTGATAATGACATTGCCTATTCAGAAGAATTCAAAATTAATTCCTATGATATTATCGATAAGTATCTTTCGAATAAGATTACTGCTGATACCAAACCTACTAACAACTGGCGAAATCCCCTCGTAGTCGGTAGCGGAATCGCCGCTGCTACAATCGGAATTGTTGCCCTTCTCGGTAGCGGTAAGAAAAACTCTCCTCCTAGTAATATCGTCTCCGCACCACCACCAGTCACACCAGTCACACCAGTTACACCAGTCACACCAGTTACACCAGTTACACCAGTTACACCAATCGACCCTTTACAGCCGATCAAAGACTTGCTCGCCAAATTAGACGAAGAAAAACTCGATGCGCTGCGACTCACTTTCTCCACCACGGGTGGAATCTTGCTTCCTACGTCCCCCGCTGCCATCAATTTCATCCGTGATACAGATTTCAAAATCGTCCGTTTTTACAATACGAATTTATTGGTCATCCCCCCATTAACACCGACCACCATTATTGAACACGACGTAAACAACGACGGCGTGATCAGTAAGGACGACCCTAAACTCATCGAAGACATTCACGACAAATGCGTACTAAACCAAACGGTCAGCCCATGTAGAGCATTTTACGACCGTACGGTCAAATTTACCCCGTAATCCCTCACGTTTTATGTCACTTCCCACGAGCGATGCCCCTGCGATCTTTTTTACGCAGATCCATGGGCACGTTCTTTTTTTACATCCTCGTGCGCTTACATCTTTGCATGTGCTTACGCATAGGGCATGACGTTGTCCCGACGACACCACGCATCCCTGAATGCACAAACTGCCACACAACAAAAAAACCCCCGATTTATCGGAGGTTTTCCTGCGTAGATGCAACTTACGCACCCGCTTCTAATAACGTAGCTACTGGATTGCTTTCAAGCGCTAATAAGCGTTCGTATTCAGAAAGTACCGCCCCTTGAATTTTCTCGCGTGTAGTAGAAGAAATCGGATGGGCTATGTCGCGGAACTCCCCTTCTGGCGTTTTTTTGCTAGGCATGGCGACGAACAAACCGTTGATGCCATCGATGACACGAATGTCATGCACGACGAACTCCTCGTCGATCGTAATCGATGCGATCGCCTTCATACGGTTGTCGGTGTGGATAATGCGCAATCTTACGTCAGTAATTTTCACTAGAACCCTCTCCCTTAGATGAATTATGTATGATGGAGTCGATGTCATGCTGCTCTGATCATATTAATTCTCCAAGGGATTTCTATTTCCTTCTTTTATTCCTAAAATTTACAATTTTTTCTAATTTTGTATTTTTGCATCCGGCACTTCCACGATCAGCTCGATCTCCACCAACGCATCCTTGGGCAACTTGGCGACTTCAATCGTAGAACGCGCTGGCTTATGATCCCCGAACATCTCTGCAAAAACCGCATTGTAGGCGGCAAACTGCGACAAATCCGTCAAAAACACCGTCGCCTTCACCGTGTCTGCCAATGACGCCCCTGCTGCTTCCACAACCGCTTGTAAGTTCGTAATGACTTGGCGGGTTTGTGCGCCCATCCCACCGTCCACGAGGTCACCCGCCAACGTCATCGGCAATTGCCCCGATGTGAACAACAACGAACCGACTTGACGTGCTTGTACATACGGACCGATCGCCTCTGGGGCATGGGAACTGCGAATGATTTTACTCGACATTGCGGTGTGCTCCTTTGTACGTAAAATGTTTTCTCTGCGGTTGTGTGCAGGGCATACTACGCCTCCCGATTTCATACCATATCTCCCGACCAGGGTTGCGCATTCACTTTCTCCTCCTACCGACCTATCGATCAAAATACCGTTTGCTTTCCTGCAAAGGATATGATTTCCCGATTAGATTCGGATGAACGTGCGGTGCTGTACGATTGCGCGACGTTATGGATTGAGCCAATGCACGAGGTAAACGTCTTTCCAGTGGTTTTTTAACAGCGTGACCATTTTGGTCGCCTTGGCTTCCCGTTGGAAAATGCCATATACCGTAGGGCCACTCCCCGACATCCTCACCGCGTCTGCCCCAAGACGGGTCATCGTTTCTTGGATCGTCTGTACTTCAGGGTGTATCTCCCTCGTGATCGGTTCGAGCACATTGCCCAGACTCTGACACATCCCCCCGTAATCCCTCCGATGCAGCGCCTGCACCAACTGTGCCGTATGCGGACGGTGCGCAATGTCATCCATACGCAACTTTTTGTATATGTCTGCTGTCGATACGTGCACTGCTGGTTTACACAACACGACATATGCATGCGGGGGCATGGGAAGTCGATGCAGCACCTCACCACGCCCCGTAGCCAGCACCGTCCCCCCAGACACACAAAAAGGCACATCCGAGCCAATCTGCGCCCCCAACTGTTCGAGTTCCTCAAAAGAGGCGCCTACGTTCCATAGCCGATTGAGCCCCCGTAACGTCGCCGCCGCATCCGAGCTCCCCCCCGCCAATCCGGCTGCCACAGGAATGCGCTTGTCGAGGGAAATGTGCACCCCTTGTGCGATGCCAAAATGCGCCTTAAAAAGTTTAGCCGCTTGAACCGCTACATTTTTCTCGTCTGTGGGAATGTATCCTGCAGCAGTAGAGAGCACAACCCCCGCCTCCGCAGGCAACGGTGCCAACTCCAATCGATCGGCCAAATCGACCATGGTCATGACCATCTCCACCTCGTGATACCCGTCCGCACGCTTACAGTGCACGTCCAAAGACAAGTTAATCTTCGCCGAGGCTTTTTCATACACTTTCAACACAGCCACCTCTTCTGCTCCTGTTTTCTATCCCCTACGAATCACATATTGAAAACATAGACACAGGCGGCTTCCTTTTGTGCGAAAACAAAAGGCGTTTTCATCGCCAATCTAGATGGTTTAAAATACGGATTTGCATGCGCACACAACCGTTATTATTTTAACACACTCACCCGAGACCGCCTAATCCTCATGCGTACTGAACCGCTCAGGCGGTGCCTTTTCTTTTGCTATTCCCCCGCGGAAATTCCTCGATTTTATGTGGGAACTGTATGCATCGCCCCCTCATACTATACAGTGATTGAACACAGGAATCCTATTGGTTAAAAAGCACAGTGATTTCCTGTGAAATGGGGCTCTTGGTATGGACGTTTTTAATCCGTGTTTAGTATTGGTATCACACGCACCTGTCGTTTCCTCGCACATTGCCCGCTCCCCAAATGACATAAGGACAACGACACGTGTCGTTGTCCTCGTAGCATGCCCCATACTCCCATCCTATTTTATAAATGTCGTACGAATCGGAAAGTGTTGTGCAAACAATCGGGCGATCGCCATCATCGCCTCTGCCCGAGTCGCTTGTCCCTTCGGTCGAATTTGACCATTGGCGTCCCCACGAAACAACGCCATACGCAATACGCCAGCAAATGCATCCACTGCATACGGAGCAACTTTCGGCGCATCGACAAAAGAGGAGAGCGTTGCGATATTCGCAGATGATTTTTGCGCCAGTACGTTCGCCAAGATCACCGCCATCTGTTCCCGTGTAATCGGCGCACTCGGCTGAAATTTCCCATCGGGAAAGCCTTTGAACCAACCGTGCTGTATGCCTGTTGCAATATATGGGTTTGCCCAATGGGTAGGCTTGATATCTGTAAAAGAACCCGTTGGCACGCTCGCTTGTTTCCCAGTTGCCAACACGATCATTTTGGCAAATTCTGCTCGCGTCACTTTATCATCCGGCTCGAATGTGCCATCGGGCCTGCCTTGCACAATCCCTTTGGCCGCCATCATCGCAATGACGTCTTTGCCCCAATACGATGCGCCCACATCCGTGAACGTCTGAGCATCAGACGCAATGACCAGTGGATTTTCTGAGCGCACGACGAACACCACTTCTTGTTGCTGTGCATCATAGTTCGCCACGATCTTGGAAGTCGTGCCGTCGTCATGGAATTGTCTTACACTCAATACGTTCGCATCTTCGCCATTTTTTAGCGTGTACGGAATGCGCAACTCAATGCCTGCTTGGAAAGAAACGTCTTGCGTCTTTTTGGTGTTCGTATCCATCGCCTGCACATCGAGCGCGTACACCGTTTGGTCTGGCTTTACTTTTTGGCGTTGCGTCTCGGTCAGCCCAATTTTCGCCAAATCTTCTTTGCCTACTTTCTCCAACTTCAACTGCAACATTTGCATGGCGTTGTCCGCCTTCACGAACGCTGGACTAAAATTCCATGTGCCTAGTGGCGTGTCTATTTCCACCCGTTCTAACCCGAGAACATTTGCTTTTTCCAGTAATGAAAGAAGCAGTTGCCCTTCGGCGATCGACACCGTTTGACTCAACGGTGCTTCGATTTTTGCGACAGACCATAAGTTTTGTTCAAACCCATTCGTGCGAAGTTGGTCTTCCCACCCCTTGGTCTCCTCGACTGCCGCCGTAATTTTTGGCAACCATATGGCAATCTGTGCATCGCGGATGGCGATCGTCGCATGCTTTTTTTCACTGCTCACGGTTGGCGTGACCGCAACGGATGCCGTGCGTCCCACGACTTCTTGCGTCAACCGATGCAACGTATTGACCAATTTTTGCGTCTGCACATCCACATTTCCCGTCTTGGTCAACAGTACCCGCGAGGAAGCAAGCAGCTGTGTCAGTACCGAATTCGTCACAGACACATCTGCTTTTTCCAGCAAATCCCCTGTGCTTTCCGCAATTTTCTGTGCACTTGCGTACGCACTCGTGCGCACCTTCGCCGAAACACTAGCCGGCAATTCACTGCTGATTTGCTCAATAACCTTGACATAGTCATTCCCAACTTGTTGTGTTTGTGCTGCCGTCAAGCCGTTGCGAATGGCCAAATCGAATGCTTTCACGGCGTTGTCTATGCGCACAGACGCATCCTCTTCCAACCATTTTTTCGACTGCACCGCTTGATTGAATTGCTCAACAATTTGTGTAGTCGGTGTTGGTGTTGGTGTCGGTGTCGGTGTCGGTGTCGGTGTTGGTGTTGGTGTTGGTGTTGGTGTCGGTGTCGGTGTCGGTGTCGGTGTCGGTGTCGGTGTCGGTGTCGGTGTCGGTGTCGGTGTCGGTGTCGGTGTCGGTGTCGGTGTCGGTGTCGGTGTCGGTGTCGGTGTCGGTGTCGGTGTTGGTGTTGGGGTAACCGGATACACGACAACGACTTCCCCGCTGTTCACCGCATTGCTGACCGTAGCACCTTGGCTATTTTCCACGAACAGCGAATCCTTAGATACCCCCTGTACCGTATAGCCAAATTTCGGAGTGAGTACGATTTTTGCCGTATACACTTTTCCAGGTTCAAACGCATTGGCATACGTGCCTGTTGCGGGAAGGACAGGTGTCCATGTCACTGTCCCTGTATACGCATTGGTCGCCGTCACTTGTGTCACTGGAATTGCCCCAGCGACTGGCGCTTGAACCCCCTTGATCGGATTCGTCGTGGGGGCGGAGATCACAAGGGAATTTTCTACCCCCGTCGCTTCTTGATTGATCACCATCGTCGCCACATGCTTATTTACTTCATCCAATAGGCGCACTTCCCCAGTGCGTACGCTCCCTGTCATGTTTTCCGTCGCCGCGATCGTCACACCGCCATCTGTGCCAAATCCGCTTTTCTTATTTACCGTAATCCAGCTCACATTTGACCGCAATTTCCATGCACGGTTGGACTGCACGACAACCGCTGTCGTCCCCCCAATTTTAGGGAATTTCCAATAGGGTTTCGTAAAATGGAATTTTCTCTTTTCTGTTGGTGGAAAATCCACTTGCACGGTCGCCCCTGTTGGTGTGACTACGGTTTTGACTTTCGCCGCCCCCCGTTGCGCAAAAAACTCATCGCCGTTTTGCAAGGCAACGCCCGTGAACGTCTTTCCGCGTGTCGCTTTTAGCGTGAGGTGTAGCGAGTAAGCAACATTTTCTGCAAAAACATCGTCCTCAGACAGCACCACATCGCCGTTTTTCCATGTCATCGCAACCACTTCTACATCATTGTTTTCTCCTAAAACAGCAAAATCATAAGGTTTTTTGTCGATTTCTGGGATTACGGCCCCAATATTCGTATTCGTAACGGGTTTGAGCACCATCTTTTTCTTTACTTTTTCAAGATATTGTTTGATTTGCACGTCCTCGTAATTTGACCCTGTCCAAGCGGCTTGCTCGGAGAGACGGAGTTTCGATTGCAGTATACTCTGAAAATGTTGCGCGACGATTTCTAGATTTTCTGTCAATGCATCGTCCACTGCATCATACAAATCCGGCTGTTCAATGCCCGTTTCTTCCACAAAATAACGAATCGTATCGCTCCGATCCCAGCGTGTATCCGCCGCCGTCACAAAAAACCGCCATGCCAACGTTTGGAATAAGAACTCCACATACACAAGACGTTCGTATGCTGGTTTTGCCACAAGCTCGGCACCGATTGCCTTGCTGTCTTTGCCCTTTCCTGCAGAATCATCGATCCAATATTGCAACTCAGTGACTGTCGGATCGCGCATGAACAATTCGTTATACACCGCCGTCACGACTTCTTCCCGCGAAGGGTTCGTAGGCTTCGTGAATCCGACGCCCACTGGCCAAAAACTGCCCCATGTCCCATCGCTGTCTTTGGCACGTACGAATATTTTATAATACACCCCTTGTTTTATATTTTCTGTGATGTCGATCGCCGTGGTCGTCGTCTTTTTGAGTGTACTCGGTTCGGGTTGCTTGTATTGATCGTACTTTTGCCCCAATCGCGCATACCCGACTTCATATTCCGTTGCATCGGGATACGGCTGCCAACGCACGGCGATGCGGTCGGCATATTCGCCTTTGCTTGCTTGTACGATCGCAGGGGGGAGAATTTCTCCTGTGTCTGGTTTTGGTGGCGCAGCAGGTGGCAGATCGAATGCTGGAGCGATGATTTGCCCCGCCCCATAAAAGTTATCCCATCCTGTCGTCCCCAAATCATTTTGGTATGCATACGCATACAACCGATCTTTTAGTTGTTGCGCCGTACAGGTCGAGCACATTTGTTTGAGCAACGCCAAATTCCCACTCACATACGGCGTCGCCATCGACGTACCACTCGCTAGAATATACTCGTTATCCAAATATGTGCTTAACACGCCATCCCCTGGTGCAGCCACGGCAACTTGTTCGCCCGTGCTCGAAAACCACGCAATCTCATCATATTCATCCGTTGCAGATACTGCAATGACGGAGCGATACGCTGCAGGATATGCTACACAATGATAACACGCCTCATTGCCCGCTGCCGCAACGACAAGCACGCCTTGTTGGGCCACTTTCTCGAGCAACAAATTGAACGAGTCCACATACGAAGCTACAACCAAACTCATGTTAATAATGTCCATTTTGTTGTGCATACACCATTCGATCCCTTGCATAATATCAAATAAATCACCAGTTCCATCATCCCCTAGCACTTTTACCCCGTATATTTCTGCATCCGGTGCAATGCCCACGACACCGATGGTGTTGTTTTTTGCCCCAATAATCCCAGAAACGTGCGTCCCATGCCCGTCACGATCCGTGTAATCCGCGCTATTTTTTTTGCCATTTGTCGTGGTGAAATTCACCCCACCTGCTATTTGTAAATCCTCATGCGAGGAAATCCCCGTATCCAAAACGCATACTTTCACGCCTTTTCCTGTATATCCCCGTTGCCACGCTTCTTTTGCCCGTGTTTTTGCGATGCCCCAATCTTCTTTTTGGGTCGAAAGCGCTTTTGCTTCCCCAAATGATGTATCCAATTCTACCTTCACGTTCGGTGTGATTTGGACAACTTTCGGATGCATCGCCAGTTTTTTGAGTTGTTCTGGGGTGACTTTCACCTTTGCGGTGCGCACCGTCGGGATGTTCCCTTCTATGGCCGTCACGATCCCCGCGTCATCAAACTGGGCGACTTCGCCTTCATACATAATCATCACATCCGTATACGATTGCGTCCCAGACTTTTCCCATTCCAACGTTTCTGCTGTGAGTGCAAGTGCGTCCAACGTTCCTTGCGGTTGCGTCAGGTTTGGTGCGGTACTCCCGATGTAGGTACTTTGCGTTTCTGCCAATGCACTCGTTTTCATCGTCGAAGTATGCGCTTGTGTCGATGCCTCCTCTTGGGCATACGCCCCTGTCGTCACCGAACCCATGCACAAAGACACCGCCATGACCCACGACATACCTTGTCTGAAAAGTCGTTTACGCACGATGCTCATCTGGACACCATCCCTTGTTGGATTGGGTCTCCTTCACCCACAAAGATACCCACACTTTGTAGAAGTCAAAGACGCCCTTATAATAAGGATAGAGGATATTCGCTTTTATGTCAAAAAAAAAAAAAAATCGCATCAATTTTTACAAAAAAGTAAAGATGAAACCATAAAAATAACTTGATTCTTTACGCTTCTATGCGCACACCAACCGCCACGCCTAATGCGAAACACGGATTAAAAACATCTACGCAAACGGCGCCGTTTTACGAGAACGCACAGTAATTTTTAACCAATAAAATATCTGTATTCAATTTTAGTACGCCGAAGCATGCTTGATTGTTTTTTTCATCCCTTTGCCCAAGGAAACATCGCGCATCAATCCTCTGCATAAAAACAAAAAATTCCATCTTGACAACGGGCGCTGTCAAAACGGAATGTACTTTTCGTTGCAATAAAAACGCGTGATCCCCTATTTTTTGTCGGCAAGCCAGCTCGATAGAGAAGCAATCTGCGCATCGTTGAGTCCGCGACTCATGCTCGGCATCCCGCCTTTGCCGTTGCGAATGATGTTCTCGATGGCGGCTGCGTCAAGTCGCTGTCCGACTTTTTGTAAGTTGGGCCCACTGGCGCCTTGGAGCTGTGCGCCATGGCACGAAATACAGCTTTGTTTGTACAACTGCTCTGGGTTCGTCACCGGCGCCGTCGTCTGTGTCGCAGTGTCTGTCCCCCCACACCCTGTCAACCCGACCATCAAAACAACCCCCACGCCTACCAAACGCCACGCAACACCCTTTTGTTTCATCGTCCTCACTCCTTCGTCTTCATCAAAGCTAAGCATCCCCCAATGAGCACAAATGCAGTCAATGCCAACATCGGAATCGTAATAAATCCGAACCAGTTTAAGTAGTCTGAATAGCATGACACCGCACCGCAAGAAGTCGAATTCGGATCTGGGGGCAACTTCTGCAAGATCGTGTGGTACAACGAGATCAGTCCACCGACCACGACGAGTGGCCATGCATACCCCTTTATGCTGAAATCTCGCCGAAAATGCGCCACCGCCAACAACCACGTGAGCGGATACATAAATATGCGCTGTATCCAACACAATTTGCACGGTTCGAACTTCAATACCTCACTCAAATACAAACTCCCTACCGTCGCCACCATGGCGACGATCGCAGCACAGAACAACAAATTCTCCGCCCGTTTGGTTCCCTGCATTGTACCATCTCTCCCTTCCATTTGCAAAAGCAAAAATCAGGCCCCGTTCCCCAGCGGAGTGCACAGGTTCTGTCGCACCCCATCCCGAGGGCACTGCGACAAAGGGCATCACACGCATACCACACAAGCGAACAAGCCGTTTTGTTATGGCAAGAAGATTTTTGCAACTCCGTTTATTGCGATGTCTTTTACATAAAAATTTTTGTACTAAAAAATGTAGAAGGCGAATTTTTCTATCCGTAAACCGTCGCACAAAACAATAAAAACAAAAGAAAAACAAGACTTTTTGTCGAAACTGTGTTGTGGGAATCCAGACATTTTGTCGAAATCGTCATTGCATGATTGAAATACGGCGTTAATAATGATACAATTCACAGTATATTTTACATGATCTACTTCCCATTGGGAAGGGGTTTCCTGTTAAACGCCTATTTTTCTTTCATCTTTGTATCCGAGAAAGGTTGTCGATGATGAGTTTCAACCAGACCCCTCAAAAACAAGGGTTGTATGATCCGCGACATGAGCATGACGCCTGTGGGATCGGTTTTATCGCCCACATGAAAGGCGTGCGCTCGCACGACATCGTACACCAAGCACTCACCATTTTGCGCAATTTAGACCACCGTGGTGGCCAAGGAGCCGAATCCAACACCGGCGATGGCGCGGGCATTTTACTGCAAATTCCCGATGCGTATTTCCGTCACGTCTGTACAGACTTTACGTTGCCTGCATTTGGGGAATATGGCGTAGGCATGGTATTTTTGCCGCGTCCCGAGGAGCAACGCACCGCATGCATGGCGGTGATCGAGCGTGTCGTCCGTGAAGAACTCCAAGCCCTGCTCGGTTGGCGCACCGTGCCCGTAGAGGATACGACATTGGGAGAATCCGCCAAGGCAGCACAGCCATTCGTCGCTCAGATGTTCGTCGGGCGAAAGTTTTTGAAAGGCGACCAGCTTGCCCTAGAACGCAAACTGTACGTCATCCGCAAACGCATCGAGCACGAATGCCGCAGCCAAGGCTTTGTTTGCTATGTGTCGAGCTTATCGTCCCGCACGATCGTCTACAAAGGCATGTTGACGCCGGAGCAAGTAGACACGTACTATACCGAGTTGCGCGATCCGCTGTTGGACAGTGCCTTGGCACTCGTGCATTCGCGTTTTAGTACGAACACATTCCCGACGTGGGACCGTGCCCATCCGTATCGCTACGTCATTCACAATGGAGAGATCAACACGTTGCGAGGCAACGTCAACTGGATGCGCGCACGGGAAGCGATGGTCACCTCGGATTTGTTTGGGGAAGACATTCGGCGCATCTTGCCAATCGTCGATGCAGAAGGCAGTGACTCGCAAATTTTCGACAATTGTTTGGAATTTTTGTTGCTTTCGGGACGTTCGCTCCCGCATGCAGCGATGATGATGATTCCTGAACCGTGGGCAAAGCATGACACGATGAGCCCGACGAAAAAAGCATTTTATGAGTATCACAGTTGCCTGATGGAGCCATGGGACGGCCCTGCAGCCATCGCCTTTACTGACGGCCTATCCATCGGGGCGGTGCTCGATCGCAATGGTTTGCGTCCTGCGCGTTACTACGTGACCTCCGATGACCTCATTATTTTGGCGAGCGAAGTGGGCGTGCTCAACATCAGTGCAGAACGCATCATCCGCAAAGATCGCCTGCGCCCTGGACGGATGTTGTTGGTCGATACGGTCGAAGGACGCATCGTGGCAGACGATGAGCTCAAAGAACGCATTGCAACCGCACAGCCGTACCAGCAGTGGTTGGATGAACACCTCATTGGGATTGAAGATCTCCCTGCACGCGCCACGCCATGGCCGATCGAGTGGGACACCGTGCCTTTGCGCCAACAAGCGTTCGGATACACCTACGAAACGTTGCATAAAATTCTCAAGCCCATGGCCCAAACTGGGGTCGATCCGATTGGTTCGATGGGGCACGATTCACCTTTGGCGGTGTTGTCTGATCGGCCACAGCTGTTGTATTCGTACTTTAAGCAACTGTTCGCACAAGTGACCAATCCACCGATCGATGCAAACTTTGAGGAGCTCGTCACGTCTCAGATGACGACGATCGGTCCAGAACGAAATTTCATCGCCCCACAACCGGAAAGTTGCCGACACATTCGGCTCAAAACCCCATTTTTGACCAACGACGAACTGGCGAAAATTCGCTACATCCAACGTACTGGGTTTCGTGTAGCAGAAATTCCGATGCTTTTTCGAAGCAATCCGCACGAAGGGACACTCAAAGAAGCATTGGATGACTTGTTTGGGTCGATCGATGCAGAGATTGCTTCGGGCGCCAATACGATCATCTTGTCTGACCGCGGCATGAACCACGCACACGCCCCCATTCCTGCCTTGCTGGCGGTAGCAGGAACGCACCACCACCTCATTCGGAAGGGGACGCGTACGCGCGTGAGTTTGATCGTAGAATCGGGGGAACCGCGCGAAGTGCACCACCTCGCTGTGTTGCTCGGCTACGGCGCCAATGCCATCAACCCGTATATGGCACTCGAATCGATCGCCCAACTCGTCTCCCAAAACATGTTGCCTGGGATCGACGAAGCGAAGGCGACGTACCACTACTTGGCCGCCGCCACAAAAGGCGTTGTCAAAGTGTTGGCAAAAATGGGCATTTCCACGTTCCAAAGTTACCGTGGGGCGCAAATTTTTGAGGCTGTCGGCATAGACACAGCAGTGATCGAACGTTATTTTACGTGGACGACTTCGCGCATCGAAGGCATCGGATTGGACGAAATCGCCTTCGAAGCACTTGCGCGGCACCAAAAAGCATTCCCTCCCTTTGGCGCCCCCTCCCCCGTATTGGATACCGGTGGGGAGTTGCAGTGGCGCAAAGACGGCGAAGAACATTTGTACAATCCCGAAACCATTCACGCCTTGCAAACGGCTGTGCGTACAGGCGACAGGGAAATGTACCGACGATTTGTTGGTCTCATCCACCGTGAGCACGAAAAACAATATCATCTCCGTGGGCTGTTGGCGTTTTCGAAGACGCGTCAAGCGATCCCCCTCGAAGAAGTCGAACCAGTGGAGTCCATCTTTAAGCGCTTCAAAACAGGCGCCATGTCGTACGGCTCGATTAGCCAAGAAGCGCATGAAACGCTTGCGATTGCCATGAACCGCATCGGAGGCAAAAGCAACACGGGCGAAGGGGGCGAACACCCCGCTCGTTTTGAACGCGATGCCAACGGAGATTTACGGCGCAGTGCGATTAAACAAGTCGCCTCAGGACGATTTGGTGTCACGAGTCACTATTTGGTAAACGCCGACGAAATCCAAATTAAGATGGCACAAGGCGCAAAACCCGGCGAAGGCGGACAGTTGCCTGGGGGCAAAGTGTATCCGTGGGTCGCCGAAGTGCGTGGCGTGACGCCAGGGGTAGGGCTCATCTCCCCACCGCCCCACCACGACATTTATTCCATTGAAGACCTTGCAGAGCTGATCCACGACCTCAAAAATGCGAATCCCCAAGCGCGAATCAGTGTCAAACTCGTCTCTGAAGTCGGCGTAGGCACGATCGCAGCCGGTGTTGCCAAAGGAAAAGCCGATGTCATCCTCATTAGTGGGTACGAAGGGGGAACGGGTGCTTCTCCCCAAACGAGCATTCGTCATGCCGGACTGCCGTGGGAGCTCGGACTCGCTGAGACGCACCAAACGTTGGTGCTCAACAATTTGCGTAGCCGTGTCGTCGTGGAAACCGACGGCAAACTGATGACAGGACGAGACGTCGTGGTCGCTGCATTGCTCGGCGCAGAAGAGTTCGGTTTTGCGACAACCCCGTTGGTCGCACTCGGTTGCGTCATGATGCGCGTATGTCACTTGGACACGTGTCCCGTAGGGGTCGCGACCCAAAACCCCGAGTTGCGCAAAAAATTCACCGGGGACCCACAGCATGTCGTCAACTTTATGCGTTTTGTCGCCGAAGATGTGCGGGAATGGATGGCGTCTTTGGGCTTTAGGACGATCGAGGAAATGGTCGGGCGTACCGATGTGTTGGAGACGAACAACGTCCTCACACACTGGAAAAGCAAATCCGTCGACCTGAGCCCGCTGTTGTTCAAACCCCAAGTCGACGATACGATCGGACGGTACTGCACCCAAGCACAAGACCACCGCCTAGATAAATCGTTGGATCGCACCCAATTGTTAGAAATTTGCCGTCCTGCGCTCGAACAGCGCACCCACGTGCATGCGATTGTCCCGATCAACAACACGCACCGTGTCGTCGGTACGATCGTCGGCAGTGAAGTGACGCGTCGCTACGGCGCACAAGGCCTGCACCACGACACGATTCGTCTGCACTTTAACGGTTCTGCGGGTCAAAGTTTCGGCGCCTTCTTGCCAAAAGGCATGACGCTGTCCCTCGAAGGCGATGCCAACGATTACGTCGGCAAAGGGTTGTCTGGGGGGAAACTCATTCTCTTCCCGCCTTCGCGTGCTTCGTTCGTCCCCAAAGACAATGTGATTATCGGGAACGTGGCACTGTACGGGGCGACGAGTGGTGAAGCGTACATTCGCGGACTCGCCGGCGAGCGGTTTTGCGTGCGTAACAGTGGGGTGAGTGCCGTCGTCGAAGGCGTCGGGGACCACGGCTGTGAGTATATGACTGGCGGGCGTGTCGTCGTCTTGGGCCCGATCGGGCGCAATTTTGCGGCAGGGATGTCGGGTGGGATCGCCTATGTATACGACGAAACCGGCGACGTACGCCAACACGTCAATGCACAAATGATCCTCTTCGAAGAGTTAGAAGACACGTACGAGATCAATGAAGTGCGGACACTCGTGCGCAACCATGTAAAATTTACGGGCAGCGACGTCGCACACGGCATTTTAGAAAACTGGGAAGAAGCGCGTTTTCGTTTCGTCAAAATGATCCCCAAAGACTTCAAGCGGATGTTTGAATCGATCGAGCAAGGGAAAAAATCGGGGCTCAGCTCCGAAGAAGCCATTTTAGTTGCCTTTGAGCAAAACATGCGTGATCAATCGCGTATCAGTGGAAATTAGTGCCCCAGATGGGCAGACAGGAGGATCAAAACCGCGATGGGTAAACCTTCAGGTTTTATGGAGTATGCACGCACAACCGCCGTGGAGACCGGTCCATTGCTCCGCGTGCAGCATTATGAGGAGTTCGCAACGCCCGTTCCCGTACAAACGCTCCAACAACAAGGGGCACGTTGTATGGATTGTGGCATTCCGTTTTGTCATACGGGAAAACTTCTCAACGGGATGGCTGCGGGTTGTCCCATAAACAACCTCATTCCCGAGTGGAACGATCTCGTCTATCGCGACCAATGGCGTGAAGCACTCGATCGGTTGCACAAAACAAACAATTTTCCCGAATTTACAGGACGGGTATGTCCCGCCCCGTGCGAAGGGTCATGTACCGTCGGACTTCACGGCGACCCTGTGACGATTAAATCGATCGAAAAAGCGATTATTGACCGTGGCTTTGCAGAAGGTTGGGTCATCGCGCATCCCCCAAAAATACGCACCGGCAAAAAAGTAGCGGTCATCGGGTCTGGTCCTTCAGGGCTGGCCGCTGCAGCCCAGTTGAACCAAGCAGGACATCTCGTGACGGTGTACGAACGGGCAGATCGCCCAGGCGGTCTTCTCATGTACGGCATTCCGAACATGAAGTTGGATAAAAATACCGTATCGCGACGCATTGCTTTGCTCGAAGAAGAAGGCATTACGTTCGTACTCAACTGCGAAGTAGGAAAAGATGTGCTCGCTTCCGAACTGCATCGTCAGTACGACGCAGTCGTCTTGTGTGGCGGGGCAACGAAGGCACGGGATTTGACGATCGAAGGGCGACAGCTGCACGGCGTACACATGGCGATGGAATTTTTGCACGCCAATACGAAAAGTTTGCTAGATTCTCAGTTGCAAAACGGACAATACATCGATGCCCGCAATAAACACGTCATCGTCATCGGCGGGGGGGATACGGGAACCGACTGCGTCGGCACATCGATCCGTCACGGGTGCAAATCGGTGACCCAGTTTGAGATTATGCCAAAACCACCCACACATCGTGCTGCGGACAATCCATGGCCCCAATGGCCCAAAACATACAAAATGGACTACGGTCAAGAAGAGGCGGCCGCAAAGTTTGGCGCTGACCCGCGTGAATATTTGATTTCCACCAAACGATTTCTCGGGAACACACACGGGCATGTGCATGCGTTACAAACCGTGCGGATGTCTTGGGAGAAGGATGCCCAAGGGCGCCTTGTCCCTGTCGAAGTCGCAGGCAGCGAAAAAGAATACCCTGCCGACTTGGTGTTGCTGGCGATGGGGTTCACCGGTCCCGAAGTAACCGTATTAGACCAGTTTGGCGTAGCACGCGATGAACGCTCAAATGCCAAAGCGGCCTACGGACAATATACGACGAACGTCCCTGGGGTGTTTGCCGCTGGAGACATGCGCCGCGGACAAAGTCTCGTCGTCTGGGCGATTAATGAAGGGCGTGAAGTGGCGCGCGAATGTGATCGCTTCCTCATGGGAACGACACAACTGCCGTGACCACAGCGAATACGCCCCTTGTCCCGCTACCCGCATGGCACTATGCAATGCCCGCAGAATGGACGGAACACGAGTGCACATTCGTTTCTTGGCCATTGCAATCGTCGTTGGTTTATCCCGACCATTATGCAGACGTCTGCTTCGGCTATGCCACCATCATCACGGCAATCGCAGCGTTTGAACCGGTTGTCGTGTTGGTACAACCACAGGAATACGAAGCGGTTTGCACACGTTTTTGTGCTGTCCCGACGTCTTTCCCGATCATCCCGTGGCCCCTTGCCCATCAAGATGCTTGGTTACGGGACAATGGTCCGACGTTTGTCTGCGATGCGCACGGGCATGTCGGCGGGGTAAGGTGGCAATTTAACGCATGGGGGGAGAAATATCCCCACTGGGAGCGCGACAATGCCGTCGCCCCTGCCTTACTAGAAACCCTCGGGGTCCCTTTCTATGCGCCTCCCATTGTCATGGAAGGGGGATCGTTCCATGTCGATGGCCAACGAACACTGCTCACGACGACCCAATGTTTGCTCCATCCGAGCCGCAATCCGACACGCTCTGCGGCGGACATCACGGCCGTGCTCAAACAAGCACTCGGCGTCGACCACCTCATTTGGCTCGATGAAGGATGGCATGGCGATGAAACAGATGGGCATATTGACAACGTCGCTTGTTTTGCCGCACCCAGCACCGTACTTTTGCAAGTGTGCACCGATCCGCTCGATCCGCACTACGCCCTCAGCCAGCGGCACATCCAAACGCTCACACACGCACGCGATGCATGTGGCCGTGCTCTTTCCCTCATCGCACTCCCACAGCCCCCCGCACGATGGTACGACGGAAAACGTCTTACGCTCAGCTACATTAATTTTTCATTCGTCAACGACGGGATCCTCGTGCCTGTTTTTGGCGGAGACGCCTCACATACCGATCAGGAAACACTTCGCATTTTGCGTAGTACATTTCCGACACGTAAGGTTGTCCCTGTTGATGGGATGGCGATCGTCAAAGAAGGGGGGAACATCCACTGCATTACCCAGCAACTGCCCAAGGGAACCCGCCCGCTCCTGCCACGGCTGCGACACGCCCTGTCACCGTAGCGGTCACCCAGATGGCGTGCACTGCACACCTCCAAGAAAACGTCGCACAGGCGACACAGCTCGTCATACAAGCCGCCGAACAAGGGGCGCAAATCGTGTTGTTGCAAGAGCTGTTTGAGACGCCGTACTTTTGTCAGACGACGTCCGCAGACTTTTATGCGTATGCCCGACCGCTAGACGACCACCCCACGATACAGTATTTTGCCAAAGTCGCACGACAATGGAACGTTGTCCTGCCGATTAGTGTGTATGAACGTGCACAGCACGTACGGTATAATACGACCGTCATCCTTGACGCCACTGGCGATGTGCTCGGTTTCTACCGCAAAAGCCACCTGCCCGATGGCCCGGGTTACGAGGAAAAGTATTATTTTTCACCAGGAGATACTGGATTTCGTGTATGGCGCACTACGCATGCGACGATCGGAGTGGGCATTTGCTGGGATCAATGGTTTCCCGAAGCGGCGCGGTGTATGGCCGTGCAAGGGGCGGAGCTCCTCCTGTACCCGACGGCAATCGGCTCAGAGCCCCATGATGCGACGATCGATTCCAAAGCGCATTGGGAAATCACCATGCGTGGACACGCCGCGGCGAACATGATGCCCGTCCTTGCCTCCAACCGCATCGGCACCGAAGTCGCCCCCAACAGCGCCATTACGTTTTTTGGCAGTTCGTTTATCGCGGGGGCACAAGGACAATGCATAACGCAACTCGATCGTCACACCCCCGGCATTGCGCTCGCTACGTTTGATTTAGAGGCATGCGCCCATGCACGCAGCGAGTGGGGATTGTTTCGCGATCGACGCCCCGATTTGTACCACCCGCTCCTCACCGTAGATGGCACGACACGCCCGTATATGCACGCCCCTCGCACCATATAGCACATAGGCAAAAACTTTCTTACGCCTCCGTCAGTTGCACGAATGGAGCAAGAAGGCAAAAACTTCTTACGCCTTCGTCAGTTGCACGAATGGAGCAAGAAGGCAAAAACTTCTTACGCCTCCGTCAGTTGCACGAATGGAGCAAGAAGGCAAAAACTTCTTACGCCTCCGTCAGTTGCACGAATGGAGCAAGAAGTTTTTTTGTGCTTTTGCGCACAACCACGTGCAAGCTACCTGCGTCTTTGTGGCATGCTCGTTTCCCGAAGGACATCCTAAACGACTACTTTTTATCAAACAAAATTGCGTATTCTCCATACCCTTCCGCCTGCAATGCTTCCTTGGGGACGAAACGCAACGCCGCCGAGTTCATACAATACCGTACGCCTGTCGGGGGAGGCCCATCGTCAAAAACATGCCCCAAGTGAGAATCTGCATATTTGCTCCGCACTTCCGTACGTACGGCAAACCAGCTACGGTCTTCTACATACACGAAATTGCTCGGTTCTAATGGCTGTGTAAAACTTGGCCATCCCGTACCCGAATCGTATTTGTGTGTTGAACTAAACAACGGCTCTCCCGAGACAATATCGACGTAAATGCCTTCTTGCTTGTGGTCGTAGTACTCGTTTGCAAACGCGCGCTCGGTCTTTTCGTGTTGTGTCACCTCGACTTGGAGCGGGGTGAGCTCCTTGAGCCGTGCTGCTTTATCGACGTGTTTATACCGTTCCATGCGTGTACTCCCCTCAACATCCAAGTCTTTGCCCCACGCTTGTTGTAAAAATTCATCGCGCCCCGATCGCTTGCGATAATACGCATAGCGGAGCGGATTTTTCTTGTAGTAATCTTGGTGATACGTTTCCGCCTCATAAAACGCCCCAATATCGAGGTCAGTGATCGGCACCGTGATCGGTGTAGAAAAACGCTTTGACGCTTCTACACGCTGTTTGGATGCGGTGGCAAGTTGCCTTTGTCGCTCATTCGTCACAAAAATAACAGGGCGATACGGCTGCCCACGATCGACAAACTGCCCCGCATCGTCCGTCGGATCGATTTGTCGCCAATACACTGCGAGTAGCTGTTCATACGAGATTTGTTGTGGAGCGTATTGGATGCGTACCGCCTCGACGTGGCCTGTCTCTCCTGCGGAAACTTGTGCGTAGGACGGGCGTACTTCCTTGCCCCCTGCATAGCCTGCTACGACTTCTTGCACGCCAGCGAGTTTCTCAAATGGGGGTTCCATGCACCAAAAGCACCCTCCCGCAAACACCGCAATTTCCATAGGCACGTTGTCTCTACTGCGTACAGACGGGTTCTTTTGTTCTTCCACAGTAGTCGCGTTGCTCCCCCACCACCACGCACCCCCTGCGACCAAGACGAGCGGTACTGCGATGAGCCACATCCGATCCCGTCGCATCGTGTTTCACTCCCCCACTTCGGTGTAGACGATTTCCCCTTCCCACTGCAACATCCCACCGACCAAATTGACGACGTCATAGCCCAACTCATCCAAATACAAGCATGCTTTGTTGCTGCGTACGCCACTACGACAGACGATGACCATCTGAGTACGCGGCAATTCTGCGAGGCGATCGGGCAATTCGCCCAACGGGATGTGCTTTGCCTGTGGGATGTGCCCTGTGATCCATTCGTGGTGTTCGCGCACATCGATGACCACGACAGGTTGTGCAGAAGTAAGCACGCCTTGAAGTGCATCGGGTGTCATTTCATGTGGGAAATGCGTCATGTTGGTTCATCTGCCCCTTAGATTGTTTTGCCATTATTGTACCATCTCATTACAGTGCTGTCTTGCATAGATGTCCCCACTGAGGCGAATTCGCACTCCAATGCGTACAAACGATCGATTATCCCCGCTCTTGCTTTTTCATCCATATCACCAAAGGTAAGCCTTATACTAAATACGTTCTGAATGTAGGAATCCTATTGGTTAGAAATCACTGTTTCTTCTCGTAAAAGGAAACGCTCTACATAGCTATTTTTAATCAGTATTTCGTATGCGCATACAAAATTTAATATCGGATAATAACTGTGCGTTTTATCGGCGCTGTACGATCCTCGCTGATTTTTGTTCCCACGTGCACCAAGCGATCGCCAAGCCACTCTGTACCTTGTTCAATGAGGAATGACCCGATAGCAAGATATAAGAAGTTGCCGATAGCACTCTGAAGACTTACTTGTTCGCTTGCGTTACCAGTTTCCGAAGTAGCTCCCATCAACCAGCCTACCGCTTTGAAAGGAAATGCAAGTATCTTCCCCAAAAACTGTATAACTTTAGAGTTTCCAACAAATACGAATGCCTTTCCTATTTTTTTCCATGAAGATTTGAAAACATCGACTCCGACTCTTGATATAGTCACTACCACACGCTGTATATTTCTACTAGCATTTCCTGAAAAATTTTTCACTTTTCCACCGATATTGCCTACAAAATTTTGTGCGTTTTTACTGATGGGGTGGTTTACAACACGCTTTACCCAAGGTCGCTCGATCCCAAAAAAGAATAATACGGCGTGGGTCGCAGATCTGCCAACGTTTGTTGACCACTTATTTACGGTTCCATTAAACAATGAGACGATAGCCATTATTTCCCCCGTCCATTGAAACGCCACGCCCCTATTTTTTACCGCCCCGCCTGCAATTACGAATGCCTCGGGACGTTTGTTCAAAATATACGACACTTCGCACGTTGATTGTGTTTTACTAGGATTGTGTTTGCAACTTTCCAATATGAAGCTTTCGTTAAACATGATCTGTTTCTGCTTAGAAAGCACGGACGTTACTTCCGCTTTTATTCTTTCTTCTGAAATCTCTCCCACGAAATTTCGAAGATCTAAGATGATCTCCTGATTAGCTGACTTTGCTGTTTGCTTTGTTGTTTGCTTTGTTGTTTGCTTTGTAGCGTTCGCCATTCCCGCACTCATTGGAAACAATATACTGAAAAGCAACAAAAAAGATAACCCTGCCTTCATAAAAAAATAAATGTCTTGTCGCGGTCTCATGAAAATCCTCTCCTTTTCTAGATTGCTTGTGCGATGGCACAACTTTATTTTATCAAACGTTTGTATATTTGTCAAGCAATTTTATTATCTCAATTAAATTTTAATCTCTCTCAACAAGAAGTCTCCGCCTTCTACAAACTCTTCTGCTCTCCTTAAAGAAGATGTGCGGAGAGAATGAATCCAAAATCGTATGCAATACTAAAGGGCGCCTCTATAAACCTCTCACCACGCATAAATATTCGCAAAAAATCCCTTTTTTACGGCAAAGTGATTTTTTACAAATCGGTTTATAGAGATGCCCTAAACACTGTTTTAATACAGGAATTCTCATAAAATGGAGCTCTTTATATAAATGTTTTTAATCGGTGTTTAGTGTCACGCGTTTTTTTTGTATCCGAAAGCACATTTCAGACGTACTGACACGACACGAGTGGACCCGTCCAATCGCCTCCGCACTTGCTTTATTCAAATCTTTGTTGCCCCGTGGCATCACGTTGTACCACCCCAAAAAACCCCCTCTGTGCCGTCTTCGCTGCACGGGGAGGTTTTTGGAGTGTGGAGTGTGAAGTGTGGAGTGTGGAGTGTGAAGTGTGGAGTGTGCGTTTGCTTAAAACCCTTTGTATTGTGGTTCTTCTTTTTCTAACTGTTGTACACGCATGTGAATTTGATCGACAATTTTCTGCGTGTCTTGTGCAGCTTGGGTAAACGCCGTTTTCGCTTCTTGGTTTTGCGTGCTCAGCGCAAACTGTTCTAAACTAGACTGCGCACTTTTCAGTGAAGCCAGTGTGGATTTTACATCCGAGGCTACGGTCATGGGACAACCTCCCTTCCCCAGTGAATTTGGGTACCCAAAGAGTATGACCAACATTCACGTCATTCATACTGCATAAATGAGACGGTTCTCCGCCATACTACCTCTGCGGGATTGTTCTGCCTTGATCAACCGCACATCATTGGCTAGATACGGAAGGAGGTTTTCGTATGCCCATTGCTTTGGAGATTAGCTTACGCACGCTCGCATCGATTGCCTCGCTTTTTTTCCTTACAAAACTACTTGGAAAGCGTCAAGTCACGGAACTCTCGGTTTTTGAGTACATAACCGGGATCACGTTGGGGAGTATCGCTGCGTACGTGTCTTTGGATCTAAAAACGAGCTGGTATTACGGTGTGCTCGCAATGGCGGTGTGGGTAGCGGTGTGCATCGGGATCGAATTTTTGCAACTAAAAAGTCGTCATGCCCGCCAATTTATCGATGGAAAACCAACCGTGTTGATCAAAGACGGCAAAATTATGGAAGAAAACTTGAAAAAAGAACGCTTGACCGTGGATGAGCTGCTCCAACAGCTACGCTCCAAAAACGTCTTTCGCGCAGCCGACGTCGAGTTTGCCTTGATGGAGTCGAGCGGGGAAATCAACGTGTTGCTCACCCGTGAAACGCAACCACTCACCCCAAAACATTTGGGCATCGCCGTGGCACACGAACAAGAACCCCAAACGGTCATTATCGATGGGGAAGTTTTGCCTGAACCGTTGGCAACGATCGGCCTCAATCTTGGCTGGTTGCACGCCTCCTTAGAAAAACTCGGCGTATTGGTGGAAAACGTCGTGCTCGGACAAGTCGATGCGTACGGTCAACTTACCGTGGATACATTCGATGATCAACTGAAAATTGCCAAACCCCAAGAGGCAATCCAAACGTTCATCCAATTCAAACGCGCCGTGGCAGACCTCGAAAAGTTTGCCTTAGCCACGCAAAATGAAGACGCCAAAGCACTGTATACCCAAAGTAGTCAACAACTGCTCACCCTCTGCGACACGCTAAAACCGCTACTGTTACGGTAAACCGATAGGACCTTGCAATTTTGTACTTGCTCCTGCCACACGAATGACAATATGCGTTCGTGAAAGATGGTTCCTTTTGGGAAACACACCAAAGCATCTCGCTCCATGACGGAAAAAACAGGAGGAAAAACGGATGGTACGTGCAAAAATGAAAAAACTAACACCCACACAACAGCAATACCAAACGTTAGCCGACGCCCATGAGCCAAAACGGGCAATCGGGAAAAATTGTATGCGGGCTTTTTTGGTAGGCGGGGCGATCTGCTTGCTCGGGGAAGGAATACGCCAAGCGTTTATCCTCTGGGGGGGATTTAGCGAAAAGACGGCTGGTGACCCGACCGTTGCAGTGCTCATCGGCATTTCTGTGTTGCTCACAGCACTCGGCGTGTATGACAAAATCGGGCAATGGGCGGGGGCGGGGTCCGCTGTGCCGGTGACTGGGTTTGCCAACTCCTTGGCCTCGGCAGCCATCGAACACCGCAGCGAAGGGATCGTATTGGGGGTCGGGGGGCAAATGTTTCGCTTGGCAGGGCCGGTCATCGTGTTTGGTACGTTTGCGGCGTTCGTCGTGGGCATCGTCCACTTGATCATGGACTTGTGATACTAAACACGGATTAAAAACGTCGATGCAGAGCGTTTCCTTTCACAAGAAAACACAGTGATTTTTAACCACCAATAGGATTCCTGTATTCAAACCGTGTTTAGTATGAGGAGAGATGGACACATGCGTAAAGGGCGACAAAGCTGGATATTCGAGCGTTATCCGACCATTCGCAGTACCGCAACCGTCGTCGGACCTTTTGAAGGAAAAGGGCCTTTGGGCAAAGACTTCGATATCGTGCATGGCGATCCACGACTCAACGAACCGAGTTGGGAAAAAGCGGAACGGCGCATGATGGAAGAAGCGTGCACCCTCGCCATCGAAAACGCCAAAACCACCAAAGAACACGTGGACTTTCACGTGGGGGGCGACTTAATGAACCAGCTGACGAGCTCGAGTTTTGCGGCGCGCACGCTCAGCATCCCGCATATTGGTGTGTTCGGGGCGTGTTCGACGGCAATGGAAAGTTTGGCGTTGGCCGCGTTGCTCGTGAACAGTCAGGCCGCCTCGATGGTGCTCGCAGGGACGTGTAGCCACAATGCCACCGCAGAAAAACAATTTCGTTATCCGACGGAGTACGGCTCCCAAAAGCCTCCTACGGCACAGTACACCGTCACTGGGGCAGGGGCGTCCGTCGTGAGTACCGAAGGCGAAGGACCGGTTGTCACCGCTGCGACGATCGGACGTGTCGTCGATATGGGGATCACGGACCCCTTTAACATGGGTGCTGCGATGGCACCGGCCGCTGTCGATACGATCACGGCCCACTTTCGGGATATGCAATGTGGCGCATCCCGTTATGACCTGATCGTCACGGGAGACCTCGCCAAAGTAGGACATGACATCGCCTATGCTCTGTTTGAAAAACACCAGATTGAAATCCCAAAAGATAAATTTATCGACTGTGGCATGCTGATCTACGATCCCGTGCAACAACAAGTCCAGTCGGGGGGCAGTGGATGTGGGTGCTGCGCCGTTGTCACGTACGGGCATTTGTTGCGTCGGCTCAAAGAAGGGCAATGGCAACGCATCTTGGTCGTGGGCACAGGGGCATTGCTCTCTCCCCTTACGTTTCAACAAGGGGAAACGATTCCTAGCATCGCACATGCCGTCGTCATCGAACGAGAAAAACCACGCATCGGGGGGACACCATGATATTTTTCTGGGCGTTTGTTGTCGGGGGGCTCCTCTGCGTCGTCGGTCAGTTGTGTTTTGACGTACTGCGGCTGTCTCCTGCACATACGATGACATTGCTCGTCATCGCAGGAGCTGTTGTCGAAGGCATCGTCGTGGATGGCACGAGTTTGTATGATCGTTTTGTCTCGTTTGCAGGGGCGGGCGCCACCGTCCCGATCACGAGTTTTGGCAGTGCGCTCGTCCATGGGGCACTAAAAGAACTCTCCTCGAGTGGGGCGATCGGGATTATGGCGGGCATCTTCGAAGTGACGAGTGCGGGCATCTCTGCTGCGTTGATCTTCTCTTTGATGGCTGCGTTGCTCGTCAAGCCGAAGGGATAAACAAATGGACGTTTTCCGTAGGAAAGCGGATGGAACGTATTCGCTGTTGCGGAGGCGTTTCGTCCGTTTTGTATTTTGCACTCAGTTTCCCAGCACGCCTCGTTGTAGCACTTCCATATGCATTCCTTGTAGAAAAATTTCACAAATAGCAGACGTCCTTTTGCAAGAAGGCAAACGGAGATTTTGCCAATCGTTCGGATGTATTAAAGGGAACCTCTACAAATCGCATCGAGGTCCCCCGAATGAAAAATAGTGGTCTATCAAGGCGCTTCTTCGCGCTGTGCGTTGTTTTGTTGCGTTTTCTGCACGACTTGCTGTGCCAATGCCGCAAAATAAGCGCCCATCAGGGACGTTTCCGCATAAATCGCACACCCGATCGGGTCACGTTCCCCGTGTTCCCCCACCGTATCCTCCGCATGGTTCTCTGGCTTGTCTGCAAAACGAACCGCCTCTTCATTGGGCACCAAGGGCAACTGTGCGAGCAATGCCGTGTCCAGTACTTCGGCAAGTTTTGCGCCTCCCCCTTGCCCAAATACGGCGATGCGTTCGCCTGGTGTCGGTTCGTACCACGCCATATTCTCGACCACACCGATGAGGGGGTGCTGTGTATGTACTGCCATGGCCCCCGCTCTGGCCGCCACAAAGGACGCCGTCGCATGGGGGGTTGTCACGACAAGGTGCTGCGTGCGTGGCATCATTTGGTGAATGTCCAAGGCAACATCCCCCGTGCCCGGAGGCAAATCGACGATCAGAAAGTCCAGCACTCCCCACTCAATGTCGTGAATAAAATTCCGCAACATCTTGCCCAACATGGGACCGCGCCACACGACAGGGGCGTTATCCTCCACAAAAAAACCCATCGAGATGACTTTCACGCCAAGATGTTCCACAGGAATCACTTTGCCGTCGACGACGCGTGGACGTTGCGTAATGCCCATCATCTCGGGCACACTAAATCCGTACATGTCCGCATCAATCACGCCGACACGCCACTGTTGACGCGCCAATGCGACAGCCAAATTCACCGAAACAGTCGTCTTCCCGACGCCCCCTTTGCCGCTTGCCACCGCAATCATCGTCCCTTCCCGCTCGACGGGCTCACGTCCGGGCTTTGACTCTTGGGGCTGTGGCGCTCGACGGGGCGTTTGCGGTTGTTGCATTTTCTTTGCGATGTCCTCTCGCTCATAAGCCGTCGCCTCACGCATGCGCATGTGGATTGCTTTGTGTTCCCACGCTTTTAACGCCTCCCGCACAGCGTGCTCCACTTGCTGTTTGCTTTCTCCCTCCTCCCCCGTCAAAATCACCGTCAATGAAATGCGCGCTTCTTGTACCCACACATCGCGAATCATCCCCAATTCGACCAACGAAAACGCCAACGATGCCACCCGCACGCGTCCCAAAGCGTCGAGTATCGCCTCACGCTCATCCATCCCGCTACACTCCCCTTATCGAGTACACCATTGCTCATTGCGTTCATTATACCATACGCAGTTACCACGCCAACCACCGCAACAAAATGAGCATCCCTACGCCTGGCCACCCGAGCACCGCAATCACGCTCATCGTATAGCCATTGAGGGGGACGACAACGGGGGCTTGCGGAAACCACAACTGTATCACATAAAAAAAGACACCTGCAACGAGCACACGTGTCAACATTCGCCGCAATACACCCCACCCGAAGGTGCGCACCCACAACGTGATAAAACCGACTGCTGCCAGTCCAAACGATACGGTATACACCACTGTTCCTGATCCGTCTCCTATGTGTGTCGCTGATTTTTCGCTTGTTTAAGCAACATACTGTACCGCTTTTCTGCCACGGTGAGTGCATGAATCGCATAGTCGACTTCCGCTTCATCCAATACCACGTCTAGACGATGTTGTGCACACAGCCACTCCACATACGCCTGTTGAATTTTTCGGTGCATTTCCCGTTGCCCTCTTGCGGGACGCGTTGCTGTTTGCTGACTTGTTTTCACCGTTTGTTGCTCCGCATATGCCTTGGTGAATTCCCCGCCCATCGCCATCGCCTCCATGCCTGACGTGACCTGCGTCACACTGTTCCTCTTTTATACATATGTTTTATCGGTCATTTGAGAACGGCAATGTAGCAACGACACAAAAAACCCCCCCGTCTTGCTAGGAGGGTGTTGTGCCTCATGTGCATCCGATGTCAACAGATGAAACAGATTAAACGGATGAAACAACAGTTGGCTTTTTGACCATGATAAAATCGGAGGCTTGCGGGTACGGCTTATCCTAATCAGGCAAAAATCACCCAAATCGTTTTGCTGACAATATGAAGCAGGACGTGCGCAAGCATGGCGTACTGAATTCCGTATCTGCGGTACAGCCACCCGAAGAACAAGCCGAAAGCGCCGTTCAGAAGGAAACAGCGAATGAGAAGCAATGGTGTAATTGCTCCAAAAAACAATGCTGTTGCTGGCAAGTGACCTGCCGCAAACGTGAGCGCAGCAAGCACATTGGCAACGATAAAAACACCAGCAGGAACTTCTTCCTTTTTTCGGAAGAATAATTTCCATCCCAGCCACGCAAGCAAACTCATGAGAAACAGCCGCATCATTACTTCTTCAATGACACCGCCGTAAAATATTGCTCCAAGCCAGCCGGAAAGTGTCAGCCCTGCAGACATCGTTTCAGAAGCGTGGAGTGCCGGAATCCACCTGCCAAATGTCCAGTAATCAAGGCTGAATATTATGCCGGATATAACAGCCAGTACAACAGCACGTAACAGCGCAGATTTCTCAAACCGAAACGGTTTCATGAGCCCAATTTTTTCAGAAAGGATATACCCAAAGAAACCGAGAACACAGGCGGAAAGGACGGCCTGTATAACAGAAATCATTTTCAGGTTGCCGATGTCTCCGACCTGACTGAGAATTTGGTCAATTGTAGTCTGGTCAACCATATCAAGCTGATAGGATGTGATAAAGTATCCCCCGACAGCCGCTATGGGCAACATTGCGAGCGAAAAAAACAGCGGTTTTTCCAGGTTTTTAATTCCTCATCACCTCGGTAGATTTCTACAAAAAATCAGTGATGCCTGCATCTGGCGCAGGTGATTTTCCTTATTTAAAAAGATTACGCAAATAAACCACCCCTTGACTTTTTGATTCTGATGAAATTGGAGGCTTGCGGGTACGGCTTATACGAATGAATAGCGGTAGCGTTTATATGGATTGAAATGCGCACGAGTACCTAGGGGTTGGCGTGCATATCATCGCAACCCCTCACACGGTCTCTTCAACGCATCTCCCGTCTCCCCTCCATCGCACGGCTTAGCGTCACTTCATCCGCATATTCTAAATCTCCCCCCACAGGCAACCCATGGGCAATGCGCGTGACTTTTATCGCAAAAGGCTTTAATAAACGGGACAAATACGCCGCTGTCGCTTCGCCCTCTACATTGGGATTTGTCGCCATGATCACTTCTTGTACCGTATCATCTGCGAGCCGTCTGAGCAATTCGGCGATCTTGATGCCCTCAGGACCAATGCCTTCCATCGGTGAGATTGCCCCGTGCAACACGTGATACACTCCGTTGTATTCTTTTGTACGTTCCATCGCAATGACATCTTTTGGTTCCTGCACGACACAAACCACGGATTTCTCTCTTTTGGGATCGGCACAAACATGGCACGGATCTGCGTCTGCGATGTTGCAACACACACTGCATGTCATTAAATCACGCTTTACGTATACGAGTGCTTTGGCGAAGGCGGTGACGTCTTCTTCTTTCATACGCAACACGAAAAACGCCAATCGAACGGCTGTTTTCGGGCCGATCCCTGGCAAACGACTAAATGAGTCGATCAAACGCGCAAGTGGTTGCGGATAAAACACGACATTCTCTCCTTAAAACAGCCCAGGGATCGATACCCCTCCGGTTATTTTACTCATGTTTTGGTGCAAATGATCGTCTATCTTCTTCATTGCCCCATTCACCGCAGTCATGATCAAATCCTGCATCATCTCCACGTCGCCCTGCTGAACGAATTCTGATTTTATGCGCACACTTTGTACTTTTTTCTCTCCGTTCATCACCACGACAATGGCGCCACCTCCTGCGGTTCCTTCGACCACAGTATGTACCATTTCCTCTTTTACTTTCGCCATTTGTTCTTGCATCTGTTTCGCTTGTTTTATGAGATCTCCCATGCCTACCATCATCAACACTCCTTTGTTTGCACTGACGCCATCCGCCCGCCACCTTTATACGAATTCCCTGTTGAAAACATACACACAGCGGGCTTCATTTTGCAGAAAAGCAAACGATGTCTTCCTCGTGGCAGAAGGGCTTCTCCTTCCGCAGGGGGGGGATGATCATGGTCCCTCTTCGTACGTGATGTACGCTTCGCCGAACGTCTGGATCGCTTCACGGATCCACGGACGGTCGTTTTCATCCGCTACTCCTGTGGCAGGGGGCGAGGCAGCGAGGCCCTTTTCTTGGTGCGAAAAACTGGCATTCGGAGTAGACGCCTCCCACGCTTTGCGCATAATCGTACGCAACCGATACGGCTTTTCGTATACGTCCGCCAACACTTCTTCAATGACTTGTTTGTGGGTGGGTTTTTCTGTCGTTTCCCGATGAATCGCATTTTTGAACCCGACTAAAATCACATCTTCTTGCACATCGAGCGGTTCCCCGTCGGTAAACCATGCATAAATTGTGATCTTTTTCTCTTTAATGCGTTGTAAAACAGTCGGCCAACGACTCGTCAGCCAGCGTGGCACGACGGGTGTGTCCGTTGCAGAGGGGGCTTCTTTCTTGTCTATGTGCGGCGCAACAGAAGAGGTCTCCTGTGGCGTATGCGTACCCTCTTCCTCTCCCTGTGAAGGAAGGGGAGGTTTCACTCGACGGTTTGGCACAGTGCCCCCCTGTGGGGGCGCAACGGGTCGTTCCGCCGAAAGAGAGGACGCCGTTGGCGTAACAAAAGCCCCGTGTTCGAGTCGCGCAAGACGTTGTTGTAGCTGGTTCACTTGTTCGTGTAGCCGTTGCACCTCTTCCCCTGCGTGTGTAGGAACGGCAGACATCGTACACAGTTTGAGCAGCGTGATCTCAAAAATGGTCTTTGGTTGGCTGGCATGTCGCAACTCATTCATCCCGTGTAAGATCACGCCCATCATCGCAAACAGCGTCTGTTCTGTCCTGCGCGCAGCCTGCTCGCGCAACGATTCCCGTTCACTCGACGTACGTTGCCTTGCAGCTTGTTCGGAATCCGGTACTTTCTTTGCATACAACACATCCCGCACGAACGTCAGCATTCCTTCTAAGCACGCATCGGGTCTTCTCCCTTCTTCTGTCATCTGTTCGGCGTAGCGCAATACTTCGGCGACATCGCTTCGCTCAAATGCGTCCATCAAGTGTATGAATTGTAGAAAAGGCATGCCTCCGGTCATCGAGACGATACTCTGCTCTGTAATGCGTCCTTGCACGTACGACTGCGCTTGGTCGAGCAGGCTCAACGCATCCCGCATGCCACCTTCCGACAAGCGTGCAACCCATGTGAGGGCATCGTCATCGGCTTCAATGTGTTCGTGCGCACAGATCATCTGCAATTGCGCCACTTGCACGGAAGCATCGATCCGCCGAAAATCAAAACGCTGACAACGAGAATGAATCGTCGCCGGCACCTTATGTGGTTCTGTCGTGGCAAGTAAAAACACCACGCGTGGTGGCGGTTCTTCTAATGTTTTGAGTAACGCATTAAACGCCTCAGTCGTCAACATGTGTACTTCATCAATGATGTATACTTTGTACGGCACTTGTGTCGGCGCATACCGCACTTTATCCCGAATATCGCGCATTTCATCGATGCCCCGATTGGATGCTGCATCAAACTCCATCACATCCATGCACGACCCTTCGGTAATGCTCACACACGCCGCACACACATTACACGGTTCTGGTGAATCCGTAGACGTACAATTGATGGCCTTCGCAAATATTTTGGCGACACTCGTTTTTCCTGTGCCCCGCGGTCCACTCAACAAATACGCATGCGAAAACCGCTGTTCCACCACTGCGCGTCGCAACGTATGTGCCACATGATCTTGCCCCACCACATCCCCGAATGTTTGCGGACGCCATGTCCGATATAACGCTTTGCGATTCATCGTGTTCGCCTTTGCCTCCTTGCCACGTTATTTTACTGCAATCGGAACCGACACAATGAACACCGTCCCAAATCCCTTAGAAGACACGCGAATGCTCCCCCCGATATCGTGTACGATGCGTTGGCACACCGCAAGCCCCAACCCAGTCCCTTCTTCTTTGGTTGTAAAAAAAGGGTCGAATATTTTGTCGATCAAAAAAGGCGGTATCCCAGGTCCTGTGTCACGAATGGCAATCGTCAAACACTGTTGTTCCACGTCTACTTTTTCGAAAATGGTCAAGATGCCCCCGTCCATCGACATCGCCTCAATGCCATTGCGACACAAATTTATAATGACCTGCTTTAATAATTCACGATCCGCAATGACCATGGGCATATCGAGTACCGAATGATATTGCACGGTGATGTCATGCAAAATCGCTTGATTATTAATCAAAGGCAAAATTTCTCGAATGACCGTGGCAACATCAATGGCCATATAGGTACTGTTGCGCGGTTTACTCAAAAACAAAAATTCATTGACAAGCTCATTAATCCGATTGATCTCTGTCAAAATCAGATCCGTATAGCTACACTCCCGCTCCATGCCTTGCTGTTCCAAGGAACAACGCAACAATTGCATAAATCCTTTGATCGAAGTCAATGGATTTCGTATTTCGTGCGCCGTTCCCGCCGCAATTTGTCCGATCATGGCCAAGCGGTCGTTGCGCTGTACTTGTTGTTCGAGGGAACGCAAACTGGTGACATCCTTAAATATCACATACGCCCCGATGACCGTGCCCTCGGCATTTTTGATGACATTGGAATCCATGATCAAATCATGGCGTTGCGTATTGTTGATCCAGCTCACCGCATGATTGCTCACCGTGACTCCTTGCAACAAATTGCGTTGGATAAAACGGTGCTCCTCCGGCAACACTGAAAATACGTTGTCCATCGACAAGCCGATGACTGCATTGCGGGAAACCCCAAAGATATGACACGCGGTCTCGCTCATCTCAACGAGCCGAAACGCCATGTCGATCAAAACAATCCCTAAGTTTATATCAGAAATAAAACGGTCTGAAAACCGCCGTAAAATCTCAGACTGCTCCTTGGAGGTCAACTGGAAAAACGAAAAGATGTACGGCTGTCTGCAAAACCCCCTTTGTAACGTGTACTCGCCAGAATAAAGCCCTCCCTCACGATCCAACAACATCACCGTGCTTTTTTCGATGCTTTTGCCGCAACGGACGACTTCCTCGAACGTTTTTGGCCATATAAGAATATGTTCCAACGGCTTGTACAGCAAACTCTCCACATCATAGCGTAACAATTGGGCGAACAGCGGTTTTACATATACGATCACCCCGCACTCGTTCACGATCAAAAAACTTTCTTGTTCTCGCACATCCCCTTCAATGCCCTGCCTATCCAATGGGCGTATACGTGAAAAACGCGTGTCCAACAACGCATCCCCTCATCTTGCAAATTTAGACGACGACCAAATATGTATAAAAAAATCGGGCCAGAATACGTAGCACATGAAAGGGTCTTTTTACGGCTGCTTCTTTCCAGATCTGACCGGGTTAAAAGAATTTCATTGCAGTATTCTGACCACGAGTTCAATTATACCGTATGTGTGATCACATTGCAACTGTCGATGCGAAATTACATGCCGTATTTTTTCTTGAACTTATCTACTCTTCCACCTACATCAACAAACTTTTGTTTTCCGGTGAAAAAGGGATGACAGTTGGAACAAATTTCTACGCGCAAGTTTGGTTTGATAGAGCCTGTCTCAAACGTGTTGCCGCATACGCACGTCACCGTGGTGAGATGATACGTCGGATGAATGTCTGTTTTCATGTGAAGCCAACTCCCTTTATGCCCTAGGACAGGGGACCACGCCTGCACCCCCAGAGTGAATGAACTGCCAAAATAGTATAGCATATATGAAAATGTTTGCGCAATGTTCAAAAAGACGTTCCCTTGGATTTCACTGGGGTGACATAAATGACCGTCGGCTTTTTCGGGATTTTCGTCCCCGCAGGCAGTCGCTTTCGTTGCGCAAATGTCAGCGTAGGGGTCCCCTGTTCTACATGCACAACCCGATACGCACCCGGCTTTAACAAAACCTCGTATTCCTGTGTATGCACCGTTGTTTTCCCTGAACAAAACACGGGGGCTGTCTTTGTGCCAGCAGGCACTTGAAAGACAATCTCATAATCCCGTTGATCTTGCGCACCTTTATACGCACCGCGAACGACAGAAGTGCTGATGATTTGTTTATAGGTGATCGTTTTTCCGTTCCACTGCGTAGGTTCTTTGTTTCCTTGGAACAAACTGTTAATTTCAGTAGGCGAGACGACCCGATACAGCGACCTTGCACGGTCGAGAGGCTGGTTAATGCCCGAAACGATCGCATTAAAAAGTTGCTGTGTCTCTGAGGAAAAGTACTCCTTTTCCCCCCGTGCGTACGCATTAATGTCAAAAGAATAGTCGGTATATCGGCGAATTGCTGCGATTTGTGCTTCACTTAGTTTTTTTATCCATTGTTCGTATTGATCCGCAAAACATACTCCCGCTTCCGTCGTCGAAGAAACCGAATGATACACAGGCGTCTGTGAGGGGGCAGTCTGTGCCGTCCCTTGACTGCGCGGGATGCCCTTACTTTTCCCAGAATCCTCTGCTAAAGAATTCACCAAAAACCCTTTGGATAGCTGTTCGCAAAATTGTTCCTGCGTTTCAAAAAGCAAAGTGACCATCGGACGGCAGTGTTGGTGAAATACAATTTTTGATGCAGGAATGCTGAATTTCTTTTTAAGTTTCCCATACGCCTCGGTGTTTTTTATCTGCTCCACACACCGTTTTATCGGGCGCTTATTGCATTGGGGATCAAAGTGTTGTTGTAAGGACTTCAAGCTCTCATATACGCCAATTTCTTGGCGATTCAAACACTTATTGCTACCTAAAATTTGGATGCACGCTTGCCTAAATTTCTTGTATGCATCTTCCCAGCCGCCTGCTGTTCCTTTTTTTACGTTTTGCAAATGTACCGCAATGCCTTTCAAGGCGTTCTCTATGCACGAAGTACGAATACTTCCCCCGCATTTGGCTATTGCGAGCGCATATGCCGAAACCATCACCTTCACCGCAGTGGGAAACGTTTGTACGAACGCATTTGCCTGTGGAGCACGCGTCCATGTATTTGCACTGCACAGAAGTATTGCGATCAAGAAAATAAGACCTCTTTTTTTGAATACGCTTTGAGAATTTTTCTGGCGAGCCTGCCCAGTCCACACTTTCATTTTTTGGATGTCGAATATACAGGATTTTCCATTCACAGTGCCCGCCTCCTCCACGTAATCTGTCGATATTTATTACCGCGGATCCACTTTTATTACGCACCACGACCGCAATAAGGTGATGATAACATTTTTAATAACGTTTGTCTAGTGTGAGTTATTATTTATCCGGCGCAATACTTTTTGCAGGGCGTCGCGTGCGCTCTTTTCTCGTATAACCATACTAATACTAAACACTGATTGGATACAGGAATCCTATCGGTTAAAAAGCACAATGATTTCTTGTAAAATGAGACCCTTGGATGGACGCTTTTAATCCGTGTTTAGTATAATAATAAAAAAGTTTTTAATAAAGGAATGCTGCTTGTTAAAAAACACTGCTTTTTATAGTAAAAGGAAACGCTATTCACGGGATTTTTTAATTGTTTTTTAGTATTATAAAAATCCTCATGCCACTTTTTTACACAAAAAAGCCCCTGCCTTCATCAGACAAGGACTGCTGTTTTTTATCTTCTATTCATCACTCACGCAAAGTTCCCGCTAATCGCGCTTGAAGTGCCGCACGCAATGTCTCATATCCTGGCTTCCCCAACAAGGCGTACATGTTTTGTTTGTATTGTTCGACACCTGGTTGGTCGAAGGGATTGACCCCGAGCATATATCCACTGATCGCACACGCTTTTTGGAAAAAGTAGAACAAATGCCCGAGGGAGTGGGCATTCCATTGTTCGATGTGGATGAGCGTGTTGGGCACGCCTCCATCCGTATGCGCCAATAACGTTCCATACATCGCTTGCTGGTTGATCGCATCGATCGGTTGTCCCACGAGGTCATCTAACCCGTCATGCGCCTCCTCGTCTTGGGGAATCGTGAGTGGTTCCGCCTGTTTGGAAGGCATGAGGTCGATCACCGTTTCGAACAGATGGCGCATCCCATCTTGAATGTACTGCCCCATAGAATGCAAATCCGTCGTAAATTGCACGGTCGCAGGGAAAATCCCTTTTTGGTCTTTCCCCTCGCTTTCGCCAAACAGTTGCTTCCACCACTCCCCGAACATGTGCAACCGCGGTTCGTAATATGCGAGCAGTTCCACTGTTTTCCCCTTGCGACTAAACGCATTGCGCACGGCAGCATACCGATAACATGCATTGTGATCAAGTCGCACATCAGCATACTGTCGCTCTGCTTCCTGAGCCCCCGCGATCATCGCCTCGATGTCAATCCCTGCTACTGCCAACGGCAACAACCCCACCGCCGTCAATACGGAGTATCTCCCCCCTACGTCCTCGGGCACGACAAAGGAATCATATCCCGCAGCCGTCGCCTGTTGGCGCAATGCACCTTGGGAGGCGTCTGTGGTCACAATGATGCGTTTTTGTGCTTCTGTCTTCCCGTATCGGCGTTCCAACGCTTGTTTGAGTACACGAAACGCAATCGCAGGTTCCGTCGTCGTCCCCGATTTGGAAATGACATGCAGTGCAAAGTCCCGATGTTCTAGTGCCGCAAGCAACTGTTTGAGATATGTCTCGGACAACTGATGACCCGCATACCATATCGTCGGGAAAGTCGTCTTTTCCCCCGTGCGCACGGGCATATCCCCAAATGGCGATGTCAACGACTCGATCGTCGCCCGCGTCCCAAGATACGACCCGCCAATGCCGATGACGACCAACGTATCACACATGCCTTGGATGCGCTTGGCCACTTGTACAATGCGTGGCAAATCATGGCGGTGAGTTTGGGAGGGCCAGTCCAACCAGCCGGTATACGCCGCGCCTGCCCCGTGACGACGATGCAATACATCATGTCCATATTCAATCGCCCGCTGGCTGTATGCAATTTCATGGTCACGTAAAAACGCCCGCGCAGGGGTGTCGTCATAGCGCAACGTCATGGCTGTCCATTCCTTTCTGCATCCGTAGCAAGCAAACGCTGTACGTTTTGGAGTACGTGAGAAACTGTAAACCCATATTCCGCCATGACCCGAGACCCCGGAGCAGACGCACCATACGTGGTGATTCCCATGATCTCGCCTTGTTCGCCTGCATACCGATGCCAGCCAAAGGGCGACCCCATCTCGATAATCAGGCGTTTTTTTACAGTAGGCAAAATTACCGCTTGTTGGTAGGCTACTGGTTGGGATTCGAAAACATCCATACTGGGCATCGAGATCACGCGTGCATAGATGTGTTGGGAAACAAGCTGTTGCGCCGCCGAGACCGCCAGATGTACTTCTGAACCCGTCGCAATGAGCTGTACGTGGGGCACGGTGCCTTCTGGGGCATCTGCGACCACATACGCGCCGCGGAAAACGCCTTCTTGCGCCCCCTTCGCCGCACCGCTAAGCACGGGCAACGGTTGGCGCGTGAGAATTAACGCGACGGGACGATCCCGTTGGCGCAACGCATACCGCCAAGCATGGGTCGTTTCGTTCGCATCCGCAGGGCGCATGACGGTCACGCCGATCATACTCCGCAACGATGCCAAATGTTCTACGGGCTCATGCGTAGGCCCATCTTCCCCTACGGCGATCGAATCGTGCGTAAACACATAGATGACTGGCAACTGCTGCAATGCAGCCAAACGTATTGCTGGACGAAGATAGTCTGCAAACACGAAAAACGTGCCTCCGAACGCCCGAACACCGCCATGCAAGGCTGCGCCATTCATCGCCGCGGCCATGGCAAATTCACGCACCCCAAAGTAGACGTTGCGCCCCGCATACGTTTGGGCGGAAAATACACCCGCTCCTTTCATGTGGGTATTCGTCGATGATTCCAAGTCTGCAGAGCCACCAAACAACGATGGCACACGAGAAGACAGTGCATTGAGCACGTGCCCACTCGTTGCCCTTGTCGCCACCGCCCCCGTATGCGCATCCGCATGTGGCAATGCACTTTCCCAATCGGCAGGCAACACGCCCTCTACCGCATCCCGCAAGGCACGCGCCACCTCAGGATATGCTTTTTCGTAGTCCTGAAATATGCGTTGCCATGCCTCATAACTTTCCTCACATTTTTGTCGATGCTGCACAAATTGTGCCGCCACGGCGGGGGGGACAACAAACGGCTCATGTTCCCACCCATAATATTCTTTCGTCAACGTCGCTTCATCGGTTCCCAATGGGGAGCCATGCGGGCCTGCATGTCCGCCACGACCTTGCTTATTCGGGGAACCGTAGCCGATGACCGTTTTGATCTCAATGAGTGTCGGACGATCTTGTTGCTTTGCGCGGGTCAACGCCTCATCGATCGCACGGGTGTCGTTCCCATCGGCAACATGCAATACATGCCAGCCATACCCCCGAAACCGCAACGCCACATCTTCGGAATAGGCGAGATTCAAGTCGCCATCTAGAGAAATGTCATTGGAGTCATACAAAACAATCAGTTTTTTTAGACGCAAATGCCCCGCTAATGAGGCTGCTTCTCCTGTAACTCCTTCCATCAAATCACCGTCGCCACAAATGACAAACGTATGATGGTCGATGATGTCGTATGCAGGACGGTTATAGACGGCTCCCAGATGCGCCTCGGCCATCGCCATCCCTACCGCCATCGCAAACCCCTGTCCAAGAGGACCTGTCGTCGCATCGACCCCTGCGGTATGCCTGTACTCGGGATGTCCTGGTGTCTTCGACCCCCACTGTCGAAATTGTTTGAGTTGATCTAATGACGTATCTGCATAGCCGAACAAATGCAACAAACTGTACAACAGCATCGAACCGTGCCCTGCTGAGAGAACAAAACGATCACGATTCATCCACGTGGGCACTTCTGGGTGGTGACGCATATGTTGCGTCCACAACACATACGCCATCGCAGCGGCCCCCATCGGCATCCCTGGATGCCCCGACTTCGCCTGCTCGATCGCATCAATAGACAACGTGCGTATCGTATTAATTGCCAATAATTCACGGGCATCCCTCTGCCCTTTGAGCGGTTCATTCATCAGTTGTTCTAAGCTCCTCCAACACGAGTACGTGTGCGTAATATGCATATCAACCGCCAATGCGTCTCCCGCATTTTACCACGTATACCGCTGTCTTGTCACGGGATACCCCGTGTGCTATGTCTCCAACGTTTCTTGGAATTTCCGATACCGCCCGACGGTGAGATACAGCGCCGGCACAAACAGCAATGTCAACAACGTAGAGGTTGCCAGCCCCCCAATGACGGTAACCGCCAACGATTTCGAGAGCAATCCCGCGCTTGCTTGCGACAATGCCAACGGCAACAGTGCGAAAATCGTCGCCAATGCGGTCATCAAGATCGGTCGCAGTCGCGTAACAGACGCCTCCACAATCGCTTCTTCTAGGGCAACGCCTTGTTGA
>JAULZZ010000060.1:0-5338 GCA_032117095.1 Paenibacillus sp. | reverse complement strand
CGCAAAAGGCAGCCTTCTGGATCTATGTTTTCAATAAGGGATTCGTATGCGCAGGGCGTTTTGCAAAGCGGGATGCTTTACTGGCTTTTCAGCGTATCCTACGTGATAGATACACATAAATGTACCCACACATAAGGAACAGTGTTCACATCCCAACGTGGCGCACAGAAGGCGCATGCTCTATCCAACTGAGCTACTGGGACATAAATTCAGCTCATCCAAAGTATATCATGGATGCCGTTTGTGTTGCAATCGCACACAGCATCTCCTTTTTGGGGGCATGCAGAAAAAACGTGATTGTATCGTGGTAAAAAAGCGTGTGTAAAAAAATCATGTAAAAAACATCAGGGAACCCCTATAAACCTGCTTGCAAAAAATCACTTTACGAGAGGCACGTTATTTTTTTCCATCCGCATCATTATGCGGTGATTTGTAGATTTTCTATACAATTTTCCCGGGGAATAACATCGTATTTTCTGGAAACGGATATATTGACGGTAAAATTGTTGACAGTCGTTTTTAATTTATTTATAATATTAAAGAAACGTTTATAATAAAAAAGGAGTAAACTGCGATGAACACACCAAAAAGATTACGTCATCCGCTCACATGGCTTTGCTGTGTACTGTTGACGCTGCCCTTGGGCAATACCGACTCTGGTGGGACCAGTGCGCAAACGAATACCCTGTCAAACAACGCAATAAAAATCAAACGTTATTCACCAAAGATGATACAAACGAAAAACACGAAAGGGTGTACCCCGCCCAAAACGGATCTTCGTCTTTGGGGCAATCTCGTAACAAAAGCGAATGTCGCACACAAAAAATGTATTACGGGCGCAGGCGTGAAGATGGTCGTCATAGATGCAGGTTTTTTTCCAAAAAACACAAAAAGCCCCTATGCGTACAAAACAGTAGATTTTAGATGTGAAAGATATTCTTCTTCTCCCCGAAATCTGAATTCTTGCAAAGAATTTTATAATAATTTAAAACCTCTTTTAATAGAAATTAGAAATCTAAAACCTAGTCTAAAAGAATTTGAAAAATTACGTTTAAAAGCACGTTTTGGAAAACCTAGTGCATATGAAAAACTGAAATATTTTTGGAATATTGTAGAAGGAGGAATGCACGGGGCTTACGTATCTGAAGTTGCATTGACCATCGCACCAGATATGGACTTGTATTTACTGGTCGTTGAAGGGAATGCATTGGAGGATTTTGAAAGAACGTGGACTTCTTTCTTACAGAGTATCCAGCTATCCTTGCAGTATTGCCAAAAAATACAGTGTGACATTGTGAATATGTCTAATGGGATTCCCCCGTTTGTATATTTTCAAGCCAGAGAACAATGCGAACAAAAGATCGATTGTACTCTTCTAAGTGCAATGATTGAAGTTCATGATACGATCCGAAGCATGGCGCGCAAAGGAGTGGCGTTTTTTATCGCTGCTGGAAATCATGGTGATGAAAAATCATTCCCTCCCGCTGTGCAAAACATGTTATCTTTTCCAGCGTTTATCGAGGGGGACAATATAAATGCAATCGGTTCCATCGACAGCAAAACACAATTCAGTTCATTTACACCAGCGAATCCGAAGATTGCCTTCGTCTGTCCCGGTGAAAAATTAATCATACCGAGACGTTCGTTGCTTACGGGCACTTCATTTGCTTCCCCAACGTGTGCCGGCGTCTACGCACTGCACAAACAGGCGAATCCGACGACATCGACGAGTGAAATCATTAAAATCATGAAAAAATGTTCTGTTGTTGCAAAAGTGCCCGCTACCGTGCAAAAGAATCTTTCTGGAACAAACGGCAACGCCACGTTCCGCATTCCTCAAGCACCAGGTGTGTGTCCAATACTCTAAACATGGTTTGAAAACATTTATGCAGAGCGTTTCCTTTTACGAGCAAGCACAGTAGTTTTTAACCAATCGGATTCCTGTATTCAAACCGTGTTCAGTACAAAGACGTAAATGTAAAAAAACAGCGCTATGCAAAGCATGCCTTTTTTGTACTCGTTGTCGTGTCGCACGGATGCGCCTCCCGCCGAGGCACACGTGCTTTTTTGCGCAGGGGGCGTGATATCCGTCTGTGTTTCAATGCGTCAAAAATGGGCGGTCAAACCGCCTTCTTCCTTCCAAAAGTGTCCCCTCTGTTCGCAGATGGTTTCAATAAGCGGTTCGTATGAGGAGGAAAGGTAGACACGAGCGACAACGCACACATCAAAAACAGATGCAATTTCACGGATGCGCCCCCTTGTTATTTGTGCCGTTTCATGGCAAAATAAAAAAGAACCTATGATGGAACTGCTTGTGCTTTTTTTCACAAATCATGCGCAACGGAAAATGATGTGTCTGTAAGAAGAATACATCCTAAAAATCCCGATTTACATTGAAAGGAAGGACGCTCATGTCAAACAAACCGCATATTGTCATCTTAGGAGCGGGGTATGGGGGTGTCGTTACCGCTTTACGCCTCCAAAAAGAACTGCATCATCATGAAGCCAAAGTGACGCTCGTCAATAAACACGATTATCACTATATTACGACGCACTTGCACATGCCAGCCGCTGGCACAGATGACGCCCAAAACGCCCGTGTGAACATCCTCTCCTTGATTGACGAACAAAAAATTGATTTCCTCAAAGCCCAAGTTACCAAAATTGACCACACAAAAAAAAGCATCCAGCTGGAAGAGGGCGAATTGTCCTACGATTATTTGGTCGTCGGTTTAGGAGGAGAACCAGAGACGTTCGGCATCCCTGGGCTCAAAGAAAATGCGTTTTTTATCCGCAGCATCAATAGTGTGCGTCTCATTCGAGAACATATAGAATATCAGTTTGCACGATGTAAAAAAGAGCCCCATCGGCACGACTACGTGACATTTGTGGTCGGGGGAGCAGGATTTACGGGGATCGAGTTTTTGGGCGAATTGGCGGATCGCATCCCCAAGTTATGTGCCACCTTTGACATTGACCCTAAAATCGTGAAGATTGTGAATATTGAGGCGTCTCCTGCGGCATTGCCAGGGTTTGATCCAGGGCTCGTTCACTATGGCATGGAAGTACTCCGCAAAAAAGGTGTGACTTTTCGTTTTGGTAATCCGCTCAAACAGTGCACACCGCAACAAGTCGTCTTGGCAGATGGCGAAGTGATCCCGTGTGCTACCGTCATATGGACTGGGGGGGTGCGGGGCAATCATTTGGTCGAGCAAATGGGATTTGATTCGATCCGTGCGCGTGTAAAAGTCGATGACTATTTGCGTGTCCCAACGCAACAAGATATCTTCGTGATCGGAGACAGCTCGATTATTCTCAATGAAGACGGGAAACCGCTTCCCCCTACGGCACAATTGGCAATCGCTCAGGCGGATGTGTTGGCGTACAATCTTGTTGCGGGCATTCGTGGAGCACCACTCAAAGTATTCCGGTATAAGAGCAAAGGCACCGTCGCTTCGCTCGGAAAAGGGGAAGCCATCGGCATCGTGGCAAAGTTTAAGGTCAAAGGACAAATAGCAGCGGTACTCAAAAAAGTGATCGATTTGCGGTATTTGTACATTATTGGGGGCATCCCGCTCGTCTTGCGCAAAGGGAATTTTAACTGACCATGCGACATTGTAGCGTACAAGTGCGTGGGCTGCTCGTGCGGGAAGAGTTGGAGCGATACAACGCCTTAATCCAAGTCGGTCAATTTTTGGAAAGCATCAAGCAATATGACTTTGCTGCGACCATCCAACAAGAGGTCGATCGGCTTATCCAACCCGCTATCGAACGTCTCAAAGACAAAGGACGTCGCCGTGATGAATTGACCGCAGCGTATTTGGCCCAGCGTGCTGTGGATGACGGAGAGGAAGACGGGGAACCAGACGAACATACCTAGGAAGGCGAGGTATGTTTTTTTGCGTGGCATAGGCGTAGCCGATGAGTGTCCACATGCTTGGCATAAATGTAAAAAGGGTCTGTTGCCATGATCGAAAAAAGCATAGCACGAGATGCGCTTATACTAGCAGGGAAAGAGTGTTTCGTATTAGGGTAGGGGACATAACATACGAAGGAGGGGGTCGTGAATACGGAGGAGGATGAACAACAGCACCCTCCTATGCGTACACGATGGACATTACGAGGAAGAGGAGCGTGTCCACGCATTCATTTTGCGGGCAAGACGCGATTTTTTGCGTGCTGCGGCATTGCGGTGGAGGATGCCTTTAGAAACGGCTTGATCAAGTTTCTTCTGGGCGAGAAGAAAAGAAGATTTTGTCGTATCGAGGTCCTTGCCTGCGACGATCGCTTTGTCCACGGCTTTTACGGCGGTACGTAGGGCAGAACGTTGCGCAGCATTGCGGATACGTCGTACTTCACTCTGACGCGCACGTTTGATCGCTGACTTAATATTGGGCAACAGTATTCACCTCCTCAAATTTGCATAAGAATTGCATCATTATTATACCGATAAATGCTTTTTTGTGCAATCCCAAGGGGGTGTGCAGGGCGAGAGGGAGTGGCTACGGGGGGGAAGTGCTGTGCGCACGGATCGACTGTGCGCATGTGTTTTCGTATTTTGGACGCAATGTGAATGCGTGCGCACAATGCGGTATACTCAAGGAGAAACTTTGTACGGTGAACGAGGTGGACGGTCAGAAATCCTGCCGTGCTTTGAGAACACGGTCATCTTGTGCGCGATCAATGCAATTCTAAAAATCACGATGGCGGTTTGCCAAAAAAGGAGCATGCACATGTCGAACACATCAAAGTCTGCCGAAAAAAAGAAACGACGCTCGCCAGCAAACAAACCGCGTAATACAAACCGATCGTCAACCATGCGGGCATCTGCGGGCATCTCGCATGATTCCGCAGGGGCGCGCCGTGTGTGTGTACGTGAAGCGGCCTGCTTGGCATTGCTACAAATAGAAGAACAAGGTGCATACAGCCACGTCGCACGTGATCGCATGCTCGCCACGTATGATTATTTCGATACACGCGATCAGGCGTTGATGAACGAACTCATCTTTGGCACAATTGAGCGTCAATCGTGGTTAGATGCGCGCATTCATGCACACCTCAACAAGCCAGCGCTGACGCCATGGGTGCGTGTTTTGTTGCGCATGAGCGTGTACCAGCTGTCATTTTTAGATCGCATTCCTGCGCATGCCGTCGTGTTTGAGGCAGTACGTATCGCCAAAATACATGGGCATGAGGGCATTGTGAAACTCGTCAACGCAGTGCTACGTCGGATGGTTCATGCCCCGCTCCCTTCGCCCGAGGCGTCTTCTGCGATGACGGTTCCCGAGCGTCTGGCGTGGCAACATGCACACCCCCTGTGGCTCTGTACGCGGTGGGT
>JAULZZ010000059.1:0-2553 GCA_032117095.1 Paenibacillus sp. | reverse complement strand
TAAGCGGCAACCGTTGGCGCAACGCCAAGATCGTCGCGGCGAAGATCGCTGCACCCCCATCTGCCAAATCGTCTCGTGCGACGGAAGTCACGACACAATGTCGCAACCCCATCTGCACAGCCGCCTCAGCGACACGCTCGGGTTCTGCCCAATCGAGCTCGGTGGGCACCCCCGACTTCACCGCACAAAAACGACATGCTCGCGTGCAGATGTCGCCTAAAATCATGAATGTTGCCGTGCGGTTCGCCCAACATTCGTGTATGTTCGGACATTTGGCTTCTTCACAAACGGTGTGCAAAGACTTCGCCCGCATCATCGTCTTTATTTCTTGGTAGGAGTCGAATTTTTGTTCGGAAACGAGCTGGATTTTGAGCCAATCGGGTTTGCGTGTAGGCCGATCGATCGACGGTTGGGTCATGGTTTGTATCTCCCCCTCCTCTGCGTAGAGTATATCATATTTTTTGTTCTTGTTCGATGGGGGTGCGCGCAGGGTCGTACGGGGGGCGTGCAGAGGAACCCCAAAAATACGTGGGGACATCGCCTTTGATCAAAATATAACATAACGGGACTTCGGTCGTAATGACTTCTGTGGACGTGTCCAACGGCACGAAAATCATCAGCTCCGCCACGATGCGCACGACGACGTGCACCGCGACCATGTTGATCCCTGCATCTTCTTTGCGTGTGAGCACCTCGACAAGCGGGGACCCCGCAGATTCAAAACGGATCGGGATACGCGGCCCCACTTGCGAGAGCAATGCGCTCCCCATCACGTGCCCCAAGGGCAACTGTTCTTTGATCTCCATGGCGGCTTGCAACGACTGTTCGACACGTTGTACGACTTCGCCGACCATCCGTCGTTGTTGGGCGTAATTGAGTACAAACCCCGTGACATTGCCTTGGGCATCGTATTGCCAAGCAAGCAGTTGTTCGACGGTTTGTTGGGAAGCGACGTTGTCACGCACCGCCTCGTTGATCGCCTTTGTGGCAAGCTGTTTGACGCGGATGTGCGCAATTTTCATCAAAGGCGTGTGCAAGTGTTGTTCAACATAGCCAAATGTGTACACCGTGAGTACGATGACCATAAGAAGTACGCAACCATACAGGATTTTGCGCCCCCGTCGTCTGTGTTGTCGCGCATAAAACGCACGTCTTCGCCACACGTTGCCCTTCACCTGCTCTCCTGTGCAGTCTTGGGTTACTGTATGCGACGACAACGGCGATCATACGCCTTTGTATGTGTGGACATGTGCGGGGCAGAAAGGTAAATCTTGTTGGGTCTATTTGCTTTTGCGATGAAACCCATTTCTTATTTTTTGCATTTTTTCTTGTAATATTTTTATCTTCTGATTGGTGGCCCCGACCAATTGGGTGAACGGTGCAACGTGAAAAGGATTGGATTTGTTATACTTCGTTAATGCACTGATTTGTTCTTTTATTTTATTAAACTCAGAAAATAGTTTTATCAATTGACTTTCTATATCCATGAATTGTTGATGTGTGCACGCTCCGTTTTTGATGGTCTTTGAAAGTTCTTTTAGGGCGTCTTTGATCCAATTGATTTCGAGGATTAATCTTTGATTTTCTATGATCTTGGTATTCATTTTTTTCGCTATTTTATCTTTATTTGGTGCACGACGAATTTTTAAAAAGTATTTTGCTTGCTCAGAAATCCTCGTGACTTCTTTCCTGTATGACAAGTACTGATCAGAATTTTTTACATTCATCACCAAACTTTGAGATGTGAAGATTTTTTCAAAAATTAGGGTTAAGAATGCCAGTTTGTCCTCGACCAATGCGTTTGAATAGGGTATGTTTCGGGTTGCAAAATCATTGTTAGTGAGAAAATCTTTGAATGCTTTGGGGGGGCGTAGCTTTTTCCCTTCCCATATTCGATTGAGCGCATTCTGGATGGCGTTGGAAACCGTAGGGTCTTTACTAAATTCGTTATACAAGCGACCTAATTTTTCTTCGAATTGCGAAAGAATCTCTCGTAGCGCGTCTGCTTTCCCAGTCGCTACATTATGTTGTTTCTGTTGCAGGTTTACGATGGATTGTAATGCTTCAATCAACGCCAGCAGTAACGCATTCAAGTCATCCATTTCTTGCAACAATTGTTCACAACGTGCGATCGATTCATTTCCTGCTATTCCTTTGTACGGCGTAGCAGGAGGGCGATGTTTGTTTGGATTGCCCCCATTTGATCCCGATGCTTTCGGTCGTAGTATCGAGCGTTCTACTGTTGCTAGTGCCTTACGATATTTCTTAATTCCTGTATCCAGCAGCTGGAGTATGTTTTGTGCATGTTGCCAACCGGTTTTTAGTGTTGATAATGTAGATAAAATGTCCTGGATGATGTTCGCAAGCTGTCTTTGCACGTTTTGCTTCAGTGCTGGATCATCCAAAAATGACAGCTTATCTTGAAGTTGTGCTTTCATTGTGCTGCTTTGGCACAATAGATTAACCCCACAAGCAAACCATACCGTCAACACGACGGTGACCACGACCCCAGTTGCCACGAGCGCCCCAGTTGTCGGAACCGTAATGACTCCG
>JAULZZ010000058.1:0-1861 GCA_032117095.1 Paenibacillus sp. | reverse complement strand
TCATAAAGTGGGGCGACCAACTGTTGACAAAGCGCAAAAATAGCGTGCATGCCTTCCCCTGTACTCGCATCAATCGGCAAAACACGCACCGAATCGCTCGTCCACCGTGCGACCCATTTGGCGGTAACCGCCGCTTCTGCAAGATCTTGTTTGTTGAGCAACATCAAGCGCGGTTTTGTTTTGAGCATTTGTTCAATCATCGGATTGCGACTGCTCGACGGCATGCGGGCATCAACCATTTCTAACGCCACATCAATGACATCGAGCTTTGCTTCCACTTGTCGTCTTGCTTTGGACATATGCCCTGGAAACCATTGAATGGTCATGCTGTCACTTCCTCCTCTGCGGAGTCCCCTTCTTGCAGATACTACAACGCCTTAAAATCTTTGAACGGCCATACGACCATCTCGGCACGCCCGACAAGATGTTCCAACGGGACGAACCCAAACCCTCTGCTATCCAACGAATAAGGGCGATTGTCGCCCAACACGAAGACGTGTCCAATGGGAACTTTTTGTGCCAGAAAATCATGTGTATTGTAGTGCGTATGCGCTACCTGTGCCTGTGCAACGACTTCGTCTAAAAAGGGCTGTGCGATGGCTTGTCCGTTAATCCGCACGACATCGCCAACGACTTCGACGGTTTCCCCTGGCAGTGCGACAACCCGTTTAATCAGTTGCCTGCCTTCATTCGAATGCAAGACGATAATTTCGTCTCGTTGGGGGATGCGCATATGATAAATCATTTTGTTCACTACGATGCGCTGTTGCGCATAAATGCTCGGTTGCATCGATTCGCCCTCAACAAGGTAGGCCGTGAAGAAAAACATCCGAATTAGTAAGGCAAAGATGATCGCCAAGACGATGGTTTTGGAAAACTGCAGCAACTCTTTTTTCCATGTGGGTGTTGTCTTCTCGTGGGCGGTCTGTTGAGACGCAACTGCATAATCTACCGATGGCGTATGCGGTTTCATAAAAAAACCCCCTCAAATTCAAAACAGCGTACTGCAATTAGGGGGTGTATGGATCGGTCAAGCTGCCCATCTCAGACAACGGCCACAAGACATAATCCGCCCGCCCAATCACTTTCTCCTGATCAATCATGCCTAAGATGCGACTGTCTGTAGAGTTTGACCGATTGTCACCTAAAACAAACAATGTACCTGCGGGCACTTTTAACGGTTCGCTGTCACTCATGTTATACGTACCGCCATTGGCGCGCACTTGGTCGATGACCGCTTGCAAATATGGCTCGCTTTGCGCTTTGCCATTGATGAGCACCGTATCGCCGATGACTTCGACCGTTTCGCCGGGTAAGGCGATGATGCGTTTGATGTATTGCTCGGTTTCGGTCGCTTGGAATACGATGATTTCCCCGCGTTGTGGCTGACGCACGTCATAAATCCATTTGTTGATGACGATCCGCTCATTGTCTACTAAATTTGGCAACATCGACTCGCCGTTGACCACGTACACGGTAAAAACAAAATAACGAAACCCAAAGACTAGAATCCCGCAAATGGTCAACCATTTTACCCAGTATTTGATTTCGGATTTCCATGAGAAAGAAGGCGGAGAACTTGCGGAGGGTACTTGCTGCGTCTCAGAATCCATGTCGAATCCCCCTCTCTTATAGGCATGATACTCATCCGTATTCCAATACACATCCCCTAGAAAAAAGGCTACGCCCTTTCGCTACGATGAAATCGCCTTTTGCTTTCCCACAAAAGAAAACCATCTTTGTGTATTTCTTCAATAAAGCACTTAGATATAAGGAAACGAGAGAAACTCGTTTGAGCTCTTTCGTTTCCATGGTGTCTTCTCTGCTGTATGTGTACTTTAAGATTTGGGACGTATTTCTT
>JAULZZ010000057.1:5661-14446 GCA_032117095.1 Paenibacillus sp. | reverse complement strand
TGACGCCCGCATAGGAAATGTGTGATGCGCCTTTGACGACTTGTTCGAGTTGTTGGCGCACGTACACGTAACAATCCGTACGTTGACATCCCTGCTCCATTGTTTCATATGCTTTTTTTGCGTGTTCATTCATCGTATTGATCCACTTGTCATTGTTGTTCATCCCCTCCTCGGCCTCTCCTGCGGGTTGTCCCACTATAAACAACAGCCCGATGAAACAAAAAAAAAGTAATCGTTCCCGCCAGCTGTTCCTCCACGCCTGCGCTCCCATTTTTCATCCCCCCTTCGTTACGGTATGCGGTTCGCTTGGGATTATGCCTTGTATGTACGAAACACGATTTCATTATGTAATACTAAACACTGTTTAAAAACGTCCCATACCAGGAGCCCCGTTTTACAAGAAATCACTGTTCTTTTTACCCAATAGGATTCCTGTATTCAATCAGTGTTTAGTATAATGCGTATGGTGTAAAAGAACACAAAAAATTCCCCTCCTGCTGAGGGGAACGTGTCCTACTTATGGTGTCGCTTTTTGTTTGGCCAGCCATGCGACCAACTCATCTATGTTTTGTGGCGTCAGTCCAAGTTGTTGGACGTTATAATCGTACTGTGCAGCCATGCCGCCTTTGCCATTCTTAATAATGTCCATGATCTCTTCTGCGGTGTACTTGTCACCCACTCCGAGCAACTGGGGCAGTGCACCGTTCCCCCGCAAGTCCGCTCCATGGCATTGGATACACGATGATTTTTGGTACACTTGTGTGTACGCTGGATCGTCTTCTGCGACGAGTTTTGCGACTTTGGGTGCCTCAGGTTCTTTTTCTTTGCCTGCGTCCTTGGCTGCTTTCATCTTCTCTGCACGTTCGATGTGCTCGGGAACGATTTCCAGCCTGATGAGTTCACGCTGGTAGTGATCCCAAGAAACCCACGTCAAGTACACGATCGCTGCGATCGACAACAACATCATGGCCGTCGGGACAGGGCGCTTCGTAAATCTTCGCTCTGGTGTACGATCCAAAAAAGGAATGAGTGTCAACGCCATAAAAGCTAGTCCAGGAATGCCTAGCGTCCCCAACACAACAAATTCTTCGGACATGTACGGATACTTTAGCAACTGGTACAAAAAGAGAAAATACCAGTCTGGCATCGGAATAAATGTCGCCGTGTTCGTGGGATCGGCTGGATAGCCGAGTGGGGCAGGGTGTGTGACGACGAGCACTAAAAAACCAACCAATACGACGGAACCAACCATCCATTCTTTGAGTAGGAAGTTTGGGATAAACGTCTCAGACTTCCCAGGATACGCCGAGTAATCCCGAGGGATGTGTACTTTTGTGGGCTTGGCAACCCGCGAATCGCCGACATAGACGACAGCGTTCCTGCCATTCGACGGTGTCGATGCCATAATAAATCGCCTCCTTTACAACTATTTACCTCATCCGTACAATTTTCGTAATCACAGCGGACCGGATATGCCTTGTTTCCGGATGAGGAAAAAGTGTGCGGCCAACAACGCCAACAATACGCCTGGTAAAAAGAAAACGTGTAGGGCAAAAAAACGAGCAATCGTCTGGGCGCCGACAACGTCTCCACCCTGCAAAAAGTTCTGGATGTAGCCCCCGATCAACGGCACAGAAGCCGCGATCTCGATGCCGACTTTTGTGGCAAAGTATGCTTTGTTGTCCCATGGCAATAAGTATCCTGTGAACCCGAGGCCCAACATGACACCAAAAATCAACATGCCCACGACCCAATTCATCTCACGCGGACTCTTATACGAACCGGTAAAAAAGACGCGCAACGTGTGCAAAAACATCATGACGATGACCAAGCTTGCTCCCCAATGGTGCATCCCCCGTACGATCACACCAAACGCCACTTTGTGTTGCAAATAATCTACCGAAGCGTACGCATTGACAATGTCGGGCACGTAATACATCGTCAAAAACATCCCAGATAAAATCTGGATGATGGTAATAAAAAAAGTAAGTCCACCAAAACAATACACAAAAGCTGAGAAGTGATGTGCCGGATTGACGTGTTCGGGCACTTCATGGTCCGCTACATCACGCCAAATCGGCGTAATATCTAACTGCTGGTCGATCCAGTTGTATACCGCCTTTAACATCGAGGTCACGCTCCTCTCTCATCTAAGATACTTGTGTATTCGGTCGCCGTGGCCCTAAGTAGACAAAACCGTTCTCGATCTTTACTTCGTATTCATCGAGCGGGGCTGGGGCAACCGCTAAATTTTTTCCTTCTCGCGTATAGTGCGCTCCGTGACACAGACAAAAAAATTCATTCGGATGTTTAGGTTCGGTGTTCCAGTCGACGGGACACCCCAAATGCTTGCACACGGGAGACAACGCATAAATTTCGCCGACACGGTTTTTGGCGATCCATGCGACCAACTCGGTATTGCTCTCGACCCAGCCGTCTACTTGGAGAATGCTGAATTTGAATGAAACAGGGTCTTCTGTAATCTGACTCGCCTCGGCTACTTTCACGAACGTCGGTTTTGCCTTTGGTTGGAGCAACGGATCCACTGCAAAACGCAACATCGGAATGATCACGCCACCTGCCATGAAAGCACCTGCTCCACCTAGCGTATACGAAAGAAACTGTCGCCGCGTCATCGGCTGGCGCTTCGGCCGGATTTCGTCATGTTGCTGGGACTCGTCGTCTTTTGTCGTCTGTGGGTGTGTGTCTCGTTCTGTCATCTCTCTCTTCATCCTCCCTTCCCATGTCTCGTGCCATCTGCCACGACCATGGGCAATTCAATGCGATAGCGCATCACTACTTAGCCATTATCCATTATACATCATCAACAACAAGCGTATCAAACGCCATAAAGCGCATGCATGGACAATGGCGTGCGCAACCGAACCTCAATCGTACAAAAACCGGTTGCGTCTCGCACGGTTCCCTTGTCGAAAACATACACACAGCGGGATGACTTTTGCGAGAAAACAAAAGACGTTTTACCGGATCGTTCGTCGTGGATTGAAAGACGGGTGAGTATTATCGTAACGAATTTGTTGATTTTCGTCAATATGTATCCCAAAGCACACCGTACATTTTTGGCATCCTCACCATCAATTGTGCGGGAATTGTCACAGATGCGATGCCCTACGATCACGTGGCACTGTCATGCCACAACGCCACCAACGGGTGGCGCATCCCTTCGTACGCTGCCGCAGTCAGTACGAGGGATGCCCCCGCAAGGTGTTGTGCTGCAGGCGCAATACACACGACAACACAATAGCGAAAACCAAACGCATGCAATCGCGCCATCGTGCGTTCCAACAACACGTGTGCTTCTGGACTTGTCCCGTAGTGCAACGCAGGATAGGTCACGACACGCCCCCCATACGCACGTTCCAACGGCGCGAGAATGTCTGCAAGCTGTGCTAACCGAGCGGTCACTTCCCACGGAGATTCATCGCCTTGCAATTGCGTCCACGGCAAAAAAACCGTATCGACATACGGTTTCCACTGTTCCCACTGCGCAGACGTCACTTCTTGAAATTTCATCGTATGCCCCCCTTTTGATCGGAGCGTGTGCCCGGGAAAAGTGTTCACACACAACAGCTGGATACAAAAGCGTGGCCTCTGTCTCCTACTAATACTAATTCCAAACTAAAAAATCGATAAAATCCCGGTCTCTCTGTAACACTTTTGATCGTGTATCCCGCCGGTAACCGATTTCTTTGCCAACATTTCCACATCATCGGCGTTATATCCTGTCAACGTGACGATTTCTTTGTTCTTCTTTCCCACGCCACCATATGCGGACTACTTCTAACTGTTTGTATGCGTTCACATTTTTCTTCGTTTTTGCATTTCTTTTCTCAGCGCTATAGCATATTCTTTGTATCACACGCACGTTATTGTGTCGATATATTTGTTTGGAATTAGTATAAACCCCAGTCATGCGCGCAAACGTGCAAGCCAACTGCACAGCAACAACACCATCACAAAGGTAAAAACGGCGAGCACGACACCGTGCGAGGGCGGTGGCTCAACGAGTGCTTGGTGTAAAATCAGTGGTTCGGCGATAGAAGCGACGGGCACCTCCGCAGACGTGACAGCAAACGAGTGACGGTCTACATCACCCAATGCGTGCACAGGCATAAGCCCGTAGGTGTTGTCGTGTAACGGCGTATTTGCAGTAGAGACGTAGAGGACATACCCTAACAACAGCACACACGTCACCATCAAAAAACCGAACTGTCTCCCGATTTGCAACCGCCTAGGATGTGACCACGTATGGTTCCGAAGTGCCATCGGTGCTTTCCACGGTTCTCCTGCATAAATACGTTGCATGACCGCATCTGCGTGCGAAGCGGACACCGACTCGATCGGCGACCGTGGCGTTTGTTCATGGGAAAGCGACTTTATCCATTCGTCTACCGCCTGTTCCCCATAAAGGGACGTCTCGTCCTCTCTCACAGCATCCCATTGTCCCTCGTGATTCATGTTACTTCGCCCCTTCTTGTGCATGGGTCGTCCCGCGGACGTACGTCTCCATCTGCTCGCGTATTCCGGCACGGGCACGGAACAACAAGGACTTGACAGAGGAGACCGTCGTTCTTAAAATATGCGCAATCTCAACGTAATCTAACTGTTCGTATTCGCGCAAAATGAGTGCGGTGCGTTGTTTTTCGGGGAGATTTCCGATGGCGGTACGCACAAGTGTCGTTTTTTCATTGTACAGCAGCTGGTGTTCTGGCAACATTTCCTGTGATGCAACGGGGATGTGCGTTTCTTCTTCCCAATACACGTCTTGGGTATGTCGTTTGCGCAGTTCACTCAACGCCGTGTTGCGTGCAATCGTATACAACCACGTCGCAAAAGAAGCTTCCCCTTCCCGAAACGTGTCCAAACTTTTGTACGCCTTGTAAAACGTTTCTTGACTGAGATCCTCAGCCCAATGTTCCCGATGCACAAACTTCAACATGTGCTGGATGAACGTCACAATCTTACGCTCATAGCGCAATACGAGATGCCGATACAGGTGAACGTTCCCGTCTTTGATTTCCCGAATCAGTTGCGAATCGGTCATGCGATCCATGCCTCCTTGCGGACGTGCATCCGAATGCAGACGCACGCACGCAACTGTATGTATATACGTTGATGGAATCCCAAAAGTTGCTCAACAACTGCATAAAGGGCATCTCTATATCCCGATTTGTAAAAAATCACGTTGCCGTAAACAAGCTCATTTTTCGCCTATGTTTATCCGTAAGATGCGCTTTATAGAGGTACCCCAAAATTATACCACAATGAATGCTCGTATACACCCCTTTGCCAAGCGACTCATACCCCTTTTCCCGCTTGTTGCTGACGCAATACGAATCGTTTGTTGAAAACGTAGGGAAACGGCTATAAACCTATTTATCAAAAAATCATTTCATGGTAAATACGCTCTTTTTTTTCATGTTTATGATGATACAGTTTATCGCAGTGCCCCTTTGGGATATTCATCACACAAAAACTTCGTAGCCTGCTTCTCGCAGCGCTCTCATCGCCTCGTTTCGCTGTGCGTGCGTCGCGAATCCCATCCGAAAAGTCGTCCACCCTGCCTCCCGTGAAACAAAATAAAGCGTCGTAAGCGTGGTCAACTGTTTGAGGTGATCCCACATGCGTGCGTGGGCGTCTGCTTGCACTACAACGCCACATTCATACGTCTGTTGCGTCACATGTGCCGTTTTCACCTGCTGGCGAAACTGTACCGCCTCTTCAAGCATATGCCGGATGGCAGTGGCATCGCCTGCTTCCAAATGCGCTTTTGTTGCCAAAAAATGCGTCTGCCATGCGTCGAGCACCTGCAAAAGCACCGTCTTATTCGACATCATGATATCGGTCCACAGCTGGGCGTCTCCCGAAGCGATCCGCGTCAAATCACGAAATCCACCCGCAGCCAACGCCGCATGCCGTGCATCCGTTTTGTTTTTTTGTGCCACTACGTTGACGAGCAGTGCGGCAACGAGATGGGGCATATGACTAATTGCCCCTACAATTTCATCGTGTTCTGTCGCGTCCATACAAATGACCTGAGCTTGTGTATGCGCCAGCACGTGTGTCAACCGTGCAACGGCTTCCGTCGGGGTGTGGGCATCTGGGGTGATGATGTAATATGCCTGCGCAAACAAGGCGGCAGAAGATTCCAGCATGCCTGCCCGCTCTTTTCCTGCCATGGGGTGTCCCCCAATAAACACCGCTTCACCAAAATCGCACGTATGGGCATGTGCGACGATCGCTGCTTTCGTACTGCCTACATCGGTAATGATCGCCGTCGGTTTGAGTGTGTGGCTGGCGAGTTCATCTAGGAGCGCGACAATCGTGTTCACGGGCGTGCATAAGAAAATGATGTCTGCGTGCTGTGCCACTTCTGCCAATGTCGTCACGACTTCATCTACGATGCCTTCTTCTGCAAGGCGTGGTCGCTCTACTTCTTGCGTATACCCGAGGACACGCACACCTGCTTTCCCCCGAAAACACCGTGCCAACGACCCCCCGATAAGTCCAACACCACAAATCCCGATCGTGACCATCGGCTCACCCATGCCCTGTAGAAATGATGCGTGCAAACACCGACATAAAATGCTCCATTTCGTCGGCCGTCCCGATCGTCACACGAATGTGCTGTGGATAGCGAACAGAAGCGGTATGTCCCCCCCGCACGATCACCCCTTGTTCCAACAATGCCTGCGTCACGGCACGTGCGTCTCGTTTCGTATGTAATAAGATGAAATTGCCGTGTGCTGGAAAGTAGTCTAGTTCCCACGCCTGCAACGCCGCCACGAGCCGTTTCATCCCCGCTTCATTTTTTTGGCGACATGTCGCCAAAAACGTTTCGTCCTCCAATGCTGCCAGCGCCGCCACTTGGGCAATGCCTGTCGTATTAAACGGTTCACGCACGTGTTCCATCGCTTCGATGACGGCGGTACTTCCGACGCCGTAGCCTAAGCGCACGTTTGCAAGGCCGTACGCTTTGGAAAACGTACGAAGGATGAGGACATTGGGGTACGTCTGCAAAAGTGTACGGCTATGCGGATACGCTTCACTCACGACGTATTCGGCATACGCTTCATCGAGCACCACGAGCACGTGTGCAGGCAGTGCCTGCATGAATGCATCGAGTGCCTCGTGGGTGACGATCGTGCCTGTCGGGTTGTTCGGATTACAAACCCACACGACTTTCGTTTTCGGTGTCACGGCCGCCAACATCGCAGGCAAATCATGTACCCCCTCTTGGAGTGGCACTTCAATGACCGTCGCCCCTTCCACGCAGGCGTTGTGTTTGTACTGAGGAAACGTGCGATCCGCCATGATCGTTTCGTCTTGTGCGGACAAAAACGTCCGTGCAATCATCAAGACGACTTCGTCAGATCCTGCACCAAAAATAAGCTGGTTCGGGTGCACTTCCCACCGTGTTGCCAAGGCAGTTGCCAACGATGTACATCCCCCGTCGGGATACCGATGCAGCTGGTCTACGTGCGCAAGAATCGCCTGTTGCACGTTGGGGGAGCACCCATACGGATTTTCGTTGGATGCGAGTTTTGTAATGCGTGAGACGTGGTACGTCTGCTTCACATAATCGATAGACAATCCTGGTTGGTACACGGGAAGTGGCAAAATGTGTGGTTTGGCTTGCATCGTCGTCCCCTCCTTTTTTCGTACAAATCGCAAACATTACTGCGGTGCGTGACCGAGCAACGTACGCACCGCATTGCCAATTTCGATGATGGCCCGTGCCCGCGTGGAGGGGGAAGCGAGTGCTTGTTGTTGTTCCTCCATCCGTCGCACCAACGCACTGCCGACGATGACGCCGTCACATCGCGACGCAAAATGCGCCACCTGTTCGCGCGTAGAAATGCCAAACCCTACACAAACAGGCACCGAACTACACGCACGCACCGTCTCCAAAAATTCATCGATTTCCGGCGCAAACGTCGTGCGTTCTCCTGTGACTCCCAACGAAGAAACACAGTAGACGAATCCTTGCGCCTGGGCGACGATGCGGGCAAGCCGTTGGCGCGATGTCGGTGCAACAAGTGGGACAAATGCAATGTTGTACGCCATGGCAAGCTCGCGCACCGTCGCACTTTCTTCGAGGGGCAAATCGGGGATGATGATGCCACACACGCCACTTTCCTGCATCGCTTTCATCAGAGTCTCCACCCCATATTGCAACACGGGGTTGTAATACGTAAACAAAATAAAAGGCGTATGCACCCCGCGCAACACGGCTTGTCGTGCGACAGAAAGTACGTCCTCTATCGTCGTAGGCTTCTCATGGGCAAGCGCACGTGCCGTCGCCCGTTGGATCACTGGCCCATCGGCTAACGGATCCGAATACGGCACGCCGAGCTCAATCATGTGCGCACCCGCTTGTTGCAGTTGTTCGAGCACTTCGAGTGTCGTCGTCACATCGGGATCCCCGACCGTGACAAAGGGAATCATCGCGCATGTATTCGTTTTTTTTAGGTTTGCGAACGTTTCATCTAGGCGATGCATGCGCCTCTCCCCCTTGCATGTACGCCATAATCGAGGACACATCTTTGTCCCCGCGTCCTGAGACATTCAATACGATCGTCTGCGTAGCGCGCATCGTAGGCGCGAGTTTGGACACATACGCCACGGCGTGTGCGGTTTCCAAGGCAGCAATGATGCCTTCGAGTCGTGCCAGCTGTTGCAACCCCGCCATCGCTTCGTCATCGGTGATCGCCACGTACGTAGCCCGCTTCGTCTCATGCAAATGGGCGTGCTCCGGCCCAAT
>JAULZZ010000057.1:0-5651 GCA_032117095.1 Paenibacillus sp. | reverse complement strand
GTGCTGGTTGCACTTGTCCATTTTTATCTTGCAGGACGAGACTCATCGCCCCTTGAAATACCCCAGGCGTCCCGTATGTCATCGTCGCCGCATGGTGCGTCGTATGCAAGCCTGCCCCCGCTGCCTCCACCCCGAACAAAGCGACCGCCTCGTCTGCAAAAAAAGGCGCAAATATGCCGAGTGCATTGCTCCCCCCCCCCACACAAGCGACGATCGCATCGGGCAATTGCCCCGTTTGGGCGACGATTTGTTGGCGCGTTTCTTCTCCGATGATGCGTTGAAACTCCCGTACCATGAGCGGATACGGATGCGGTCCGACAGCGGAACCGAGCAAATATGCCGTATCTTCGACGTGCGCCACCCAATAGCGTAACGCTTCGTTGCCTGCGTCTTTGAGTGTGCGTGTCCCCGAGGTCACAGGGACGACTTCTGCCCCGAGCAGTTGCATCCGAAAAACATTGAGCTGTTGCCGGCGCATGTCCTCTTCCCCCATGAATACTTTGCAGGTGAGTCCGAGCAACGCCGCCACCGTTGCCGAAGCGACGCCGTGTTGTCCTGCACCCGTTTCGGCAATGATTTTTTTCTTCCCCATGCGTTGGGCGAGCAGCCCTTGTCCGATCGTATTGTTAATCTTGTGGGCGCCGGTATGGAGCAAATCTTCTCTCTTGAGAAAAATACGCGCCCCACCGAGATGCCGACTCCACCGTGTCGCCTCATACAAAGGGGTAGGCCGTCCTGCATACTGCGAATACAACGTGTTCATTTCTTGGACAAACGTGGCATCGTGGCGATACGTCTGAAAAGCTTGTTCTACGTCGATGAGGGCGTTCATCAACGTTTCGGGAACGTATCGTCCGCCAAACCGTCCAAACCGTCCCCATGCATCTGGTCCTTGTTCAAACGTCACACGCGCTCACCCTCTCAATAAATGTTGCGATTTTCGTCGCATCTTTGTTGCCCATACGCTCTACGCCACTCGATACATCCACGCCCTCAAACCACGCGCCATACGACTGACATAACGTCCCGACATTGTCGGCATGCAGTCCGCCCGCAATGATCAACGGCATGTCATGCGCCTTCGTCCACGCCCCGACCACCGGGATCGACTCCCATGCAAACGTTCTGCCCGTTCCGCCACCGACGACATCGTCGTGCGTATCGAGGAGCACCGCATCGACGACTCCCGCAAGGGAAAAAAGTCGTTGTTCGATGGCATGCGGTTGTGCGCCCATCCCGAGCACTTGCCACACTTTCCGCGTAGGAAACCGCTGTTTTATTGCGTGTAATTCTGCGACCTCCGCTTCGCGATGCACTTGGATGACGTCGAGTGGCACCGTTTCGATGGCCGGAATCCACGTTTCCCACGGAATGGACGTAAACACGCCGACTGTCTGTATGTGTGGCGCACGACGTTTGAGCGTAGTGACCCATGACTGCACGTCTGTCGGATCAACGCGTCGTCGGCTCGGCGCAAACACAAAACCGACATAGTCCACCTGCACCGTCGTCAAAAAATGTGCAATCTGTTCATCCATCACGCCGCATATTTTCAGAAACGGACGACTCATCGTGCAGCCCCCACGAGATCAATGACCGCCTGTGCCACGTCTGCGTGACGCATAAACTGTTCCCCTACGAGAATCGCATGTGCCCCCGCTTCTTGCACCCGTTGCACCTCGGTCGGCAGGCGAATGCCGCTTTCACTCACAATGAGGCGATCAGGCGGGATGTGTGCAGCCAACCGTTCCGTATACGCCAAATCTACTTCGAATGTGTGCAAATTGCGGTTGTTGATGCCGACCATCTGCGCCCCCATCTCTACTGCGTGGGCGAGTTCGGTTTCGTCGTGCACTTCGACGAGCACTTCCAACTGCACTTCTTGGGCATGACGCAGGAGAGAAACCATCGTCTCACGAGGCAATACCGCTGCGATCAACAACACCGCATCGGCCCCCATCGCACGCGCTTCGTATACGTCCAACGGTTCAAGCGTAAAGTCTTTACGCAACAACGGCAACGTGACGTGTTCGCGCACGTGCGACAACACCGCAGGGCTTCCCAAGAAAAAATCTTCTTCCGTCAAAATAGACAGCGCATCGACGTGCGCATCGACATACGCCCGCGCAATTGCCAGCGGATCAAAGGACGGGCGAATAATCCCCTTAGAAGGAGAAGCTTTTTTGACCTCCGCAATGACACCCAGCGCACGATGCGGTTGGCGTAACGCCTGCATGAAAGACCGTGTGGGACCACAAGAAACGATTTGCTGTTCTGCGCGTTTGAGTGCGACACGCCGATCAATCGATGCTTTTTTTTGCTTTTTTTTGGCGATAATTTGTTCAAGATACATGGGTCAGCTCCTTTGTGACGGAAATGAGCTGTTGCAGTTTTTGGCGTGCGCTCCCCGAATCGATCGTCGCCATCGCCTGTTGCACGCCCGCTTGCCACGTCGCACACTGTCCGTACACGTACAAACATGCCCCCGCATTGGCCACCACAATGTCCCGACAAGGGGACTTTTCCCCCTCGAGTACGCGTAAAATGATCGCAGCGTTGTGGAAGGCGTCGCCCCCCACGAGTGCGTGGACATCCGAAGTGGCGAGTCCGAGAAACGAAGGCGTCACTTCATACGTCTTTATGTCTCCGTTGGCGAGTTCTGCGACGCATGTCGGCGCACTCACACTGATTTCGTCCATGCCGTCTGCACTGTGTACGACGAGCGCACGTTTTGTGCCCAACGCCTGCAACACCGTAGCGACTTTTGCGACCATCGTCCGATCATATACGCCCAGTACGTGAAACTGTGCTCCTGCTGGATTCGTCAACGGCCCGAGTGCATTGAACATCGTGCGCACCCCGAGCTGTTTGCGCACCGCAGCGACGTGCTTCATCGCAGGATGGTGGTGTGGCGCAAACAAAAAGCAAATGCCCGCCCGTTGCAAACAAGCGTATGCTTGTTGCGCATCGAGGTGGATGTGTACGCCTAGCGCTTCGAGTACGTCCGCACTGCCACACCGACTCGACACCGCACGGTTGCCGTGTTTGGCGACCCGTACCCCCGCTGCTGCTGCGACAATGGCGGTCGCCGTCGAAATATTAAACGTATGCAGTCCATCGCCACCCGTCCCGCACGTATCCAAAAGTGGTTGCTCGTCCGTGATGACCGGCGTGACGTGCTGACGCATGGCCTCCGCAGCCCCGATCAGTTCGTCTGCCGTTTCCCCTTTGAGTTTTAGACACGCGAGCCACGCCCCGATTTGACCGTCTGTCGCTTCGCCCCGCATGATCGTATGCATCACCTGTTGCGAAATGTGCCGACCGACGTCTTGCCCACGCGTGACCATGGCAATCGCCTGTTGGATGTCGGATGCACTCACGTCTTTTCCCCTCCTGCGCCAAACAACGTCGTCGCCACAGCGAGTGCTGTGACCATCGCTTCGGCTTTATTGACTGTTTCTTCGTATTCTTGCGCCGCCACGGAGTCCAATACGATGCCAGCACCGGCCTGAATATACGCCTTTCCGTGCTGGAACAAAATGGTGCGGATTGTAATGCACGTGTCTAAATTTCCCGAAAAGCCCAAGTACCCGATGGCACCTCCGTACGTGCCCCGTGCTTCGTGTTCGAGGGACGCAATGATTTCCATCGCCCGCACTTTGGGTGCCCCTGACAACGTCCCTGCGGGCAAACACGAAATGAACGCATCGAAAAAATCGCAGTCGTCCGCCAAGACCGCCGTCACTTGGGACACGAGATGCATCACATGCGAGTACCGTTCTATTTCCATGAATGAAGAGACACGCACGGAACCCGGTACAGCCACACGCCCGAGGTCGTTGCGCCCGAGGTCGACGAGCATGAGATGTTCCGCACATTCTTTTGGATCGTTGGCCAACTCGCGGGCGAGCGATGCATCTTCTTCGGCTGTTTTGCCGCGCGGTCTCGTGCCGGCAATCGGGCGCGTCATGACATGCCCCTCTTCGACACGGACGAGCAACTCCGGCGATGCACCCACGATCGTCACGTCTTCAAATTTGAGATAATACATGTACGGCGACGGATTCATCGTACGCAATACGCGGTACACACCAAACGGCGAAACCGTCGTAGAAACCGTAAATCGTTGCGACAATACGACTTGAAAAATATCGCCAGCGCGTATGTAGGCTTGGGCTTGCGCCACATGGTCCATAAATTGGGCACGGGTCATGTTGGACGTGACGTCGAGCGTAGCACGTTGCTCTTTTGTCGGATACGGCACGAGCGTCGCCTGCGCTTGGGAAACGGGCTGTTGCAATTCCCGCATCCACGCGTGCAATGTGCGACACGCCTGTGCATACGCTTCGCCGATGTCCGTATCTGCAGTAATGTGCGCATTGACCACGAGGAGCAACTGTTGCTTGAGGTGATCGAACACGAGCAGTTCATCGCAAAACATAAAATGCATGTCCGCGGCCTGCTGGTCATCGTGGCGATGGTACGGAATACGCGTTTCGTAATATTTGAGCAAGTCATACCCAAAAAAACCAACCGCCCCACCCAAAAATCGGGGCAGTTCGGGGCACGGGGGACTGCGGTACGCGTGCAACTGTTCTTTTAACCATGCGAGGGGGTTCGTCGTCTGCGTCGTCGTCTGCGTGGTTCCCTGTGTCACGTGCAATACACCGTGTTTGACGTGTGCGGTCATAAAGGGACGGCGTCCCATAAATGAATACCGTGCCCACTGCGCCCCCCCCTCGACACTTTCCAACAAAAACGCATACGGTTCATGCAACCACCGTTCAAACAAGCGAATCGGGGAATCCCGATCGGCGAGCACCGTTTGTACTACGGGAATGCAGTTGTACTGCGTTGCCCATTGGCGAAACGTCGTCTCCTCCGTCACCGTCATCGTGCCATCTCCTTTCGCCCCGCAAAATGCATCGCTTCTGCTCCGACACGTTGCCTTTACTTCTTCTTTTCGTATTGCACATAATTGATGAGGTCTCGAAACAGCATAAACGTCTCACCGAGCGTCATGCCTTCTGGATTTTCCACTTGGTCGACGGTATTTTTTTGGAGCACTCCTTTTTGGAGCAACACGTCTGTCGCCGTATCGGGTGTCGCCTCGATCGCCAAAGCAGTCGCCAGCGCATACGACGCCAATGACACGGACAACGTCGAAGAATCCAACCAATCATCAATGAGCAAATCGTTGGGCAACTTCTGTTGCAAAATCGCTTTGGCCCGTATGAGCAACATCGCAAACCGATAAGGCGTCGACGGATCGTCTAAGCGAAAATCGTTCGTGTACCCCCCCGAGTGCAGTCCAAACGACACCGCCCATTTCATCCCCTCATAATACGGGTGTTTTTCGTACGCTTGTTTGTCCACTCGAAACGGCTTTAATTCGACTCCTTGGGATTGCAACCGCGCTTGCAACGCCTCAATGGATGGGCGATCGGTCGTCATTTGGCGAAACGACTTCTTGCGGTCCAAGGCGACTTTGACCGCCACACCGGCGGCTTCTCCTGTCGCCATGCCCACCGGGATAATGCGTGCACTGCCGTGAGGCAACGCATCGTATGAGGCCGCACGTCCGACGACAAGCATCCCATCGACGTCTTTGGGAACGAGCGAACGAAACGGAATCGCATATTTTATCGGAT
>JAULZZ010000056.1:0-11697 GCA_032117095.1 Paenibacillus sp. | reverse complement strand
ACGGACAGCGTGCACAAGAAGAAAGTAGTGCGGCCTTGTCGATTTTGCAACAACTGTTGCAATCGGGGATGGAGCAGTCCTTGGCACTCAAGTCGGTCAATGCAGTGCTCACGTTGCGTTCGCCCGAAGACATGTATGCGACGGTCGATTTGGCAATGATTAATTTATACGATGCGCAGACGACATTTATGAAAAGTGGCTCGACACCAAGTTTTATTAAACGCCACCAAGAAATCATCCCCATTACAGCGCACAACTTGCCTATTGGCATTATTCAAGATATTGAGATTGAACCCGTACACTGTTCGCTACAATCGGACGATATACTCATTATGATGACCGATGGCGTATACGATGCACTCGGTCATGCGCTGAACAAAGAGCGAGCGATGGCACGCCTGTTGGCAGAAGTCACGACAGACGAACCGCAACAGTTTGCCGAAGCGTTGTTGGCTCGCACGATGCAGCTCGATTCGGGGGCGATTGACGATGATATGACCGTAGTAGTGGCGAAAATTGGTTCGTATCGGCCACAATGGGCTGCGATTCCGCCCGTACGCTACCCGTGATACGAATCATGGTTGCAATTACATATCCTCCAGCGGAAAGGCTCTGCCTTTTTTCCCTGAATAAAACGCCTTTGTGGATATGGGTTTAATAGGTGATTCGTAGGAATACACGCATTTTACGTCGAAGGAGATACACTGGTGGCACGATTTTTTCAAGAGCAGTTTGAAGCACAATTGCATCTAGATCGCCTTGTGTTTCCAGCGTCGCGAGTTGTGATTGCCGTTTCTGGAGGCATGGATTCGATGGTGTTGCTTCATGCGTTCGCTTCCCTAGCGCCGAAGTATGCATGGGACATCCGCGTTTGTCATGTCGACCATGGACTGCGTCCCCAATCGCCCGAAGATGCGCAGTTCGTACACGACGTATGTCAGCGGTGGCGCATTCCTTGTCACGTGCATACGATCGATCCGTCTGTTTATGCAACAGCCAAACGACAAAGTGTCCAAGTGACGGCCCGTGCGCTACGGTACGCTGCCCTTCTTGCGACGGCAAAACAGGAAGATGCCGATACGATTGCGGTGGCGCATCATCGGGATGACCAAGTCGAAACGGTGCTTATGCGTCTGTTACAAGGGACTGGGGTTGCAGGATTGTCAGCCATGCGAACACTTCGTTTTTATGAAAACCACCGGATTATTCGCCCATTTTTACACATCTCCCGTGCAGGCATCGCGCAGTATGCACAGGAGCAAGACGTTCCTTTCCGTGAGGACGCTTCCAATGCGCAGACGGTATATTTTCGCAACGCAGTACGTTTAGAAATTTTGCCGTATTTGCGCAAGTTTCGCCCACATGTCGACGAAAGCTTGTTTCGACTTTCCGACATTTGTGCGGCGGAAAACGAGTACATCGAAAGTCAAGCACAGCAAGCACTCGCACGGCTTATGCCACTGCGGGATCCCCCCTTCGCATTTCAGCGGCAACAGTTTTTAGCAGAGCCCACCGCTTTACAAAGACGGATGATTAAAATATTATTAACTCATCTCTATGCAAACGATGCGCAAGCGATCGATTGGGAGTGTGTCGTGACGTTGCAACAGCGCATCATACAAGACCATCCAACGACGGGGCAATGGCAGGTGGGTCAGACGGTCACGTGCGTGCGCGAGTATGATACGGTGTCGTTTCACGCCACAGACCATCCGACGACGACGCCCGACAGTGCGGTGTATCGTATCGTGTTAGACGTACACCAAGAGGGGAAAGTACAACTCCCGTATGGGCTAGGGGAATTGGCGTGGACGTTGCGGGATGCGATGGAGTTGCCGCACAGTAGGCATACACACGATGCCAACGAAGCGTTTTTTGCGCAGGAGCAGTTGTGCAGGGAAGTGGTCGTCGTTCGCACACGTCATCCTGGAGATCGGATTGCGTTGTGGGCGCATCAGGGGACACAGAAGGTAAAAGCAGTGATGATCAATGCAAAAGTGCCTTTGCGCCAGCGCAACACGTGGCCCATGGTCGCATGGGATGGGGGAACATTGCTCTGGATTCCCGCCCTGCGACGTGCGCGTCACGCCAGCATTACCCCAGAGACGAAGACGATCGTACACATGCGGTATAGCGGATCTGCTTTCCTGCGGGGTCAATAAATCGCACCGTCCACGGAACCGCAGTGATCGGTGGGCGCGTGGGTAGGATGGAGGGTCATTGTGCAACAGCAAGCGATTCAGTCAGTATTGTTTAGTGCGGAGCAAATCCAACAACGGGTACGCCAGCTCGGTGAGCAAATCAACCACGATTATGCGGGACGCGCACTGCATGTCGTCTGTGTACTCAAAGGCGCTGTTTTGTTTTATAGCGATTTAGTGCGTCACTTGGGGGGTCCCGTTGTATTTGATTTTATTAGCATCTCCTCTTATGGGGATACGACCAAAACATCGGGTGTGGCACGAATTGTCAAAGATTTGGAGATCGCCGTCGAAGGGCGTGACGTGTTGATCGTAGAAGACATCATCGATTCGGGGTTGACGCTGTCTTATTTGATCGACGTGTTCGAAAGGCGCAATGCGCATTCCGTCAAAATCGTGGCGTTGCTAGACAAAAAAGGTCGTCGCCAAGTGGAGATTGAACCGGATTATGTGGGATTTCACGTGCCCAACCAATTTTTAGTCGGATACGGACTCGATTACGCCAATGCGTTTCGCCACTTGCCATACATCGCCGTCTTGCATCCCGACTACGAAGCGACACCTTCGATTTGAGCACGGCACGGACAACGACAATCGACGGACAGCACCCGAAGGGCATGTGATTGTGAAGAACGCAGTGGCTATGGTACGATATAGAGACGCTTGGGAGGGGGTTCGTAATGAACAAAATCATCCGGAATATCGGATTTTTTGTGATCGTTTTATTGGTAACCGTCGGTGTGGTCAGTTGGATTAGCACGCAAAACAAAGAGGCAAAAGTGCTGACGTATAGCGAGTTTCGTGTGGCTTTGTCTACGAATAAAATTTCCGAGGTTACGGTGCGTGCAGATCGCCTTTCTTACGCCATTTCAGGGAAGTTCAAAGACCTCCCCGCAGATAAAGCACGCTTTGAAACACGCGCCCCATTGAGTGAGAACGTCTTAGACCTCATCCAAGAGAGCAAGATATCCGAAAAACACGACCCCGAAGAAGGACAGCCTTTTTGGATTTCTTTTTTGACGTCGATTGTCCCTTTTGTAATTATTTTTATTTTGTTTTTCTTCTTACTGAACCAAGCCCAAGGGGGCGGTGGCAAAGTGATGAACTTTGGCAAAAGCCGTGCCCGATTGTATAACGAAGAGAAAAAGAAAGTGACGTTCCAAGATGTGGCGGGGGCAGACGAAGAAAAGCAAGAACTCGTCGAAGTCGTAGAATTTTTGAAAGATCCGCGCAAATTTTCGTTGGTTGGTGCACGCATTCCCAAAGGCGTGTTGCTCAACGGTCCGCCAGGGACAGGGAAAACGTTGCTCGCACGGGCGGTAGCAGGGGAAGCAGGCGTACCCTTTTTTAGCATCAGCGGATCGGACTTCGTCGAAATGTTCGTTGGTGTAGGGGCGTCGCGTGTGCGCGACTTGTTCGAAAATGCAAAGAAAAGTGCGCCTTGCATCATTTTTATTGATGAGATCGATGCCGTAGGACGACAACGTGGCGCAGGACTTGGTGGGGGGCATGATGAGCGCGAACAGACGCTGAATCAGTTGTTGGTCGAGATGGACGGGTTTGGCGTCAATGAAGGGATTATTATCGTCGCAGCGACGAACCGTCCGGATATTTTGGACCCTGCTTTGTTGCGTCCGGGTCGTTTTGACCGTCAAATTACAGTCGATCGTCCTGATGTTGTTGGACGTGAAGCGATTCTTCAGGTGCATGTGCGCAACAAGCCCCTCGAACCAGACGTATCTTTGCCGGCGATCGCCAAATATACGACAGGGTTTACGGGAGCAGATTTAGAAAATTTACTCAATGAAGCCGCATTGATCGCCGCCCGACGCAACCTCAAGAGCATTGGGATGCATGAAATTGAAGAAGCGATTGATCGTGTCATCGTAGGCACACAAAAGAAAAGTCGCGTCGTATCCGAACGGGAGAAGCGGATTATTGCATATCACGAGGCGGGACATACGATTATCGGGTATTTTATGGAAAATGCGGACATGGTGCACAAGGTGACGATTATTCCGCGCGGGCGCGCAGGTGGCTATTTGATGATGTTGCCGAAGGAAGATCGCTACATGATGACCAAAGGCGAGTTGTTAGACAAAGTTGTCGGGTTGCTCGGAGGACGCATCGCCGAAGAAATGTTTATCGGTGAGATTGGCACAGGAGCATCAAACGACTTCCAACGCGCAACTGCGATCATACGCTCGATGATTACCGAATATGGGATGAGCAAACTCGGACCGATGCAGTTTGGCACGAACCAAGGGCAAGTTTTTTTGGGGCGCGACATTGGGCACGAACAAAACTATTCCGACCAGATCGCCTACGAAATAGACCTTGAAATCCAAAATATGATCCAAGAATGTTATGATCGCGGGAAACAAGTGTTGCGTGAACACGAAAAAGAAGTGCACTTGATTGCGACGACGTTGTTAGAACGGGAGACGTTAGACCTCGATCAAATCAAACAGTTGCTACATGGCGGTACGACAGAAGGCACTCCAAAGGATGCATCTGGCACGGGCAGCACGCAACAATTTCATCTTCTATTCGGGAGTCATGATGCGCACAAGGACGTACGTTGACGAAGGAGTGTACAGGCGATGGCACTTGCAGCACCTTTACTACATGAAGAACAATTACGCGCACAAAGACAGGAACAAAATGAACGATTAAGCGAGCGGTTAGCACAGCTAAAAAAAGAACGTGATGCGATCGTGTTGGCGCATTATTACCAACGCGATGAAGTACAGGCGGTGGCAGATTTTCGAGGAGACTCGTTTTTGTTGGCACAACGTGCGGCGCAGACCGATGCTGCAGTGATCGTTTTCTGTGGCGTACATTTTATGGGTGAAAGTGCCAAAATATTGGCCCCAGATAAGACGGTGCTCATCCCCGATGAGCGAGCAGGATGTCCGATGGCAGACATGGTGCACGTAGAAGGGTTGCGCAAACTAAAACAGCAACACCCCCATGCAAAAGTGGTCACCTACATCAATTCCTCCGCAGAAATTAAGGCAGAGACGGACATTTGTTGCACGTCTTCGAATGCGATCAAAGTCATCCAATCGTTGGATGCAGACGAGATCATTTGGGTGCCCGATAAAAATTTGGGTCATTATGTGCAACAGTTCACCGACAAGAAGATGATTTTGTGGGAAGGGTACTGCAATACGCATGATATGTTGACCGTCAAAGACCTCGATGAGATGCGGGCAAAATATCCGGAAGCGATCGTCGTCGTACATCCAGAATGTCGCCCTGAAGTCGTGCAATGTGCGGACTTTGTAGGCAGTACGACCGCGATTTTGGAATATTGCAAAAACTCGCCGCATCACGAATTTATTATCGGGACAGAAGATGGCACAGGGTATCCGTTGCGCCAAGACAGCCCACACAAAACGTTTCATTTTGCCTCCAAATATTTGGTATGCCCCAACATGAAAGTGAACAATCTCAAAAAGCTCGTGCGGTGTCTCGAAACGATGCAACCAGAAATATACGTTCCGCCCAAGATTGCCGATCAAGCGCGTTTGTCGCTCGAACGCATGTTGCAAGTTCAGTGAGAAAGGCAGGCTACATGTGATGATTCCGCGTACACTCGTTGATATCGACATTGCCAGTATTCCGCATGTGCATACGGATGTCATTGTGGTGGGCGCAGGGATTGCGGGCTTGTATACTGCTTTACAAGTAGCAAAAGATCATCGCGTCGTCATCATTGCCAAAAAATCACTGCATGAAAGCAATACCCGTTATGCACAAGGTGGGATTGCAGCGGTCATTTCCCAAGACGACTCGCCATTGTACCATCGGCAGGATACGTTTATTTCGGGAGCGGGCCTGTGTACGATGCGTGCGGTAGATGTATTGGTGCACGAAGGGTCAGAGGCGGTGTTGGAACTCATTCGCCTAGGCACACGGTTTGATCGCACAGAAGACGGGCAGTATGACTTGACACGTGAAGGTGCGCACAGCCAGAGGCGTATTTTGCATGCACAAGGCGATGCAACGGGTGCGGAAATCGTGCGGGCGCTGACCGAGGCGATCAGAAAAAATGAGCAAATTACCGTATGGGATGAACATTTTTGTATGGATGTTGTGACCCAAGATGGCGAATGCTACGGTGCGATCATCGAACGCCCGTCAGGAGAACGGGTGTTTTTGCATGCGAAAGCGACCGTTATCTGTACGGGAGGCGTTGGGCAACTGTATCGCTATACAACAAACCCAGAGATTGCCACAGGCGATGGGATGGCGATTGCGTATCGGGCGGGTGCGATTTTGCGTGACTTGGAGTTTGTACAGTTTCATCCCACTGCATTGACGTATCCCGGGGCACCTCGTTTTTTAATCTCCGAAGCGTTGCGCGGGGAAGGTGCGGTGTTACGCAACAGCAGTGGAGAACGGTTTATGCTACACGAGCACCCGCTTGCGGAGCTTGCCCCCCGTGATGTCGTCGCACGGGGGATTGTGCATGAGATGGAGCGAACAAAAGCGACATTCGTGTATTTGGACTTGACCCATGAATCGGCGGAGTGGATTGAGCAACGATTTCCTACGATCTACGCAGTTTGTTTGCAATATGGGCTTGATTTGTCGACGGATTGGATCCCTGTAGCCCCAGCAGCGCACTACATGATGGGGGGCATACGCACAGATTTGTACGGGGAGTCGAATATAAAGCGGTTGTTTGCGTGTGGGGAAGTGTCTTCCACAGGGGTGCATGGGGCCAATCGGTTGGCGAGCAACTCCTTGTCTGAAGCCGTCGTTTTTGGGCGACGGATCGCCAAGCGGATTATGGAAACAGACAAACCGCAGGACATTCCTCGTTTTCACATCGAGTTGGGGCGCACACAACGGTTTGCCCCGTCCATCATCGAAAAGCGTTTGAAATTGCAAAAAATGATGGTAAAATATGCAGGTCTTGTGCGCGAGGAAAGAGGGCTTAAAAAAGGGCTGGAAGAGTTGCGCAAACTGACGCCGGTATTCCATGCGAAATTGTCATCGAGCGAACAGTACCAGTATGCCAACTTGTTGACGATTGCGTTGTTGCTCATGCAGGCAGCACTCAAAAGAGAGGAAAGCCGTGGCGGACATTATCGGCGGGATTTTCCTGATCGGGACGATGAAACGTGGATTCGCCATCTCATTCATCATCGGGAGTTTGGATTGGCGATCGCTTCGTTGCCGTTTGAATAGCAGGGGTGGATCGATCGCGGGACACACATTATTATATTAAGGAGTGATATAGGTGATCGTATTAAAGGCATTCGGTTGGATTTTCTTGCCTTTTATCATGATATTCGTCCAATGGAAACGGTTAAGCACTGTTACAAGATTGTGGGGACTGCTTTGGGCATTCATTGTTATCTTCATTGGGGTCGTTTCTTCGTTTAGCGACGAACCAGTTGATATAACGATTGAATCCTTAGCGTTAAAAAACACCGCATTAGTTGGAGAAATAGGTACAATTTACAGAGCTGATACGGAATATAAAAATGATGATGGTTCGTATATTATTGTTAATATCGATAAAGTACAATTCAAACCACAGCACGCTGTAAATACAGGTGAGACGTTATCAAATGTCATTGTTATTTCGACAGCAGGCGACCATCCTAAAAATTTTGTAGAGAAAGTAGCATATTTTAGTCTTTTTGATGCAACTGGAAAAGAATTGAATGTTGGTGATATATTCACACAAACAGGGAAGGAATTAAATGAAATTATTCTTGGCGCAGAAAATTCAACGGATACTTCAAGTGTAAAATATATTCTCATTGGTGGTTTTGATGATTCAACATCGGGAAATAGCAAGCTGATCTTTGAAGTGAAATAGGATACCCAATGAACTTGGCTCCCAACACATTAAAAAAATTTATTTTTAAAACGATTAAATTTTTGGTATTGATTTTGAAATACGGATGAGTATCAGAGGATCGATCGCGGGACACACATTTCGTCTGAGGAGACGGTAGCGGATGGCACGTATACAACTTGACCGTGGTCAAATTGATTTATGGTTGCGCGAAGATATTGGGTGGGGGGACGTCACGAGCGAGGCGACTGTGCCGTCGGGACATCAAAGTCGTGCTTTTGTACAAGCCAAACAAGCCGGCATTGTCGCAGGGCTTTCTGTGGCGTCTTCCGTATTTATGACGGTGGATCCAACGTTGCAATTTGTCGAAGGGTGTTCAGACGGACAAAACGTGCGCCCCGGCGATGTGCTCCTCACGATAGAAGGCAATACCCGTAGCATCCTCGCCGCCGAACGTGTTGCCTTGAATCTGTTGCAACGCTTGTCGGGGATCGCCACCCAAACACGCGCATTTGTGGAAGCCCTCGGTACCGCGACGGTGCGCATCGTCGACACACGCAAAACGACACCGGGATTGCGCGTGCTCGAAAAGTATGCGGTACGTGTTGGGGGGGGATACGCGCATCGGTTTAATTTATGGGATGCCGTGCTCATCAAGGACAACCATCGCAAGGCTGCGGGCGGTGTTGTCGAAGCGGTGGAGCGTGCCCGTGCTTATGTATCCCACATGACCAAAATTGAAGTGGAAGTCGAGACATTGGAAGACGTGTTGGCGGTGTGCAGGATGCCCCAACCGTCTGTCGATTTTATTATGTTGGACAATATGGACATGGACACCATTCACCAAGCTGTACAGCTCATTCGCACGCACCGCCCCCTCATGGGCATCGAAGTGTCGGGAGGGGTTCATCTCGGGAACATACACCACTATGCCACGTGTGGAGTTGACGTGATTTCGGTAGGGGCACTGACGCATTCGGTACGTGCGCTCGACATTTCACTGGATTTGGACATGCCTAAGGGAGTGGAGCATCACAGATGATATTTGTCGTCGATATTGGCAATACGAACACTACGCTCGGGTTGTTCGCACAAGAGAAACTGTGTTATCACTGGCGTATTGCCACGAAACGTAATGCGACAGCCGATGAAATCGCCATGACATTGATGCAATTATTTCGTTATGAAAACGTATCGCCCCAACACATTACGAAGACGATGGTCGCCTCTGTGGTTCCCCCACTCCATGCTCAATGGGACGACATGTGCCAAAAATATTTTTCACAGAAGCCACAGTTCGTCGATGCGTCTACGCATACGGGACTTGTGTTTGCCTATGACAACCCCCAAGAGGTCGGGGCGGATCGCATCGTCAATGCGGTCGCGGGCATTCAGCAGTACGGCGCACCGTTGTTGATCGTGGATTTTGGCACGGCGACGACGGTGTGTTACATCAATGCATCCGCACAATATGTGGGGGGTGTGATTGCACCAGGGGTGGCCATTTCTACCGAAGCGTTGTACATGCGGGCAGCAAAATTGCCCCGTATTGAATTGGCAAAACCAAAGCGGTTGATCGGAAATTCGACGATCGAAGCGATGCAGGCGGGCATTTTATATGGCTTTGCGGGTCAAGTCGATGGGATTGTGCAACGCATTTGGCGTGCGTACGATACGACAGCCCCTGTCGTGGCAACGGGGGGATTGGCGACGTTGCTGGCACCCGAAACGCAGACCATTACGCATGTGGAGCCACACCTCACACTCATCGGTCTAGCGGCAATCGCACGATCCCAGCAAACATCTCCGTCGTAATGACGTGGTGGATGCGAACACGAAACCGTATTTTCATACAGATATACGATCGGGCAACACGCCTTTTTCTTTCTCACAAAAGGGAGCCCTTTGCATTGATGCTTTTAATCCGTGTTTAGTATTGTATCGGGAGGTGGATTTTGTGCAATACAGCGATGAATGGATAAGTGCGACTGCCTATGACGGAGCGGTACGTGTGTTTGCGGCACGAACGACGCAGACGGTCGAGACCATGCGCCAAAAACATGCCATGTATCCGACCGCTACGGCGGCAGTCGGACGGACGATGACCGCGGCGGTGTTGATGGGGGCGATGTTGAAAAACGATGAAACCGTGACCATCCAAATCAAAGGGGACGGGCCACTCGGTCAAATCATCGTCGTAGCGGATGCGTCTGGAAACGTGCGAGGCTATGCAGATGAACCACAAACGCACCTTCCTTTGAATGCACGTGGAAAACTCGATGTAGCGGGTGCAGTAGGCAAGGGCGATCTGTACATCACCAAAGACTTGCGCTTGCGTGAACCGTATCGGGGGGCTGTCCCCCTCGTTTCCGGAGAAATCGCCGAAGATTTTACGACATATTTTGCACTTTCGGAGCAAACCCCCACTGCAGTTGCCTTAGGGGTGTTGGTCAATCCCACGTTGTCTGTGCAGCAGGCAGGGGGGCTTATCGTCCAATGCATGCCTGGTGTTGAAGCCCCATGGCTCGACACGATAGAGCAACATCTCGCCACGTTGCCTGCGCTCACGACGCTCCTGCAACAGGGCATTACGCTGGAACAGCTCATTGCCATGGTCGTGCCACAGCCCCGCTATTTGCAACGTCATCCCGTACAATTTTTATGCAAATGTAGCGAGGAGCGCATTCATCGGACGTTGATCGCGCTGGGGGCAAGCGAACTTGCGGACATGGTCGCCGAAAACACCGACACACACGTCGTTTGTCATTTTTGCAACACGACGTATACGGTCACCCCTGCCACGCTCGTTTTGTTGCAAGCACAATGTCATGCGCCCCGTTGACACCATCGACAAAAATTGTTAAGATAACGTCAATACAAAGTCTTTTGGTCGGAATTAAAATTCAGAGGAGGAATCGATCCGTATGTCTCGTCTTGTACAAAATGTTACGCAGTTGATTGGAGGCACTCCGTTAGTCCAGCTACGCCGTGTCGTCCCAGAAGGCAGTGCAGAAATTTACGTAAAGTTGGAATACCAAAATCCAGGTGCCAGTGTAAAAGACCGCATCGCCATTTCCATGATCGAAACCGCACAGCGCGAAGGGCGGATCAAGCCAGGCGATACGCTGATCGAGCCGACGAGTGGCAATACGGGAATTGGGTTGGCGATGGTCGCTGCCGCTCTCGGGTACAAAGCAATTTTGGTCATGCCTGAGACGATGAGCATGGAACGCCGTAATTTGTTGCGCGCATACGGGGCGAAGTTGGTGCTGACACCAGGGTCCGAAGGGATGAAGGGGGCGATCCGCAGGGCGGAACAACTCGCTGCCGAAAACCCCAGTTATTACATGCCCCAACAGTTCAAAAACCAAGCGAATGTGGAGATTCATCGCAAAACGACGGGACCAGAAATTGTCGAAGCGATCACCGCTGCAGACGGGAAACTCGATGCATTTGTGGCGGGCATTGGCACAGGGGGCACGATTACCGGCGCAGGCGAAGTGTTACGCCAGCATTTTCCGCACATCCAAATTTTTGCGGTCGAACCAAAGGCGTCGCCCGTGTTGTCAGGGGGAAATCCAGGTCCTCATAAAATTCAAGGCATCGGCGCAGGATTCGTACCAGACATTTTGGATACGAAAATTTACAACGAAATTATCCCTGTAGACCATGAAG
>JAULZZ010000055.1:0-7644 GCA_032117095.1 Paenibacillus sp. | reverse complement strand
TAATTTTGTTAATGACTTTGCCCCCCGCCCCAATCACATCACGGATTTTGTCGGGATGGATCATCATGACCATAATTTTCGGGGCATATGGGGAGAGCTGGGGACGAGAAGTTGCGATTGCTTCGTTCATTTTTTGTAAAATGTGTAGCCTGCCAATATGCGCTTGGGTGAGTGCTTCTTGTAAAATCGTCCGATCGATACCATCAATCTTCATGTCCATTTGGATGGCGGTCACGCCTTGCGCCGTGCCGGCGACCTTAAAATCCATGTCTCCGAGGTGGTCTTCCATCCCTTGGATATCCGATAAAATCGTATAATGTGCGCCGTTTTTGATCAATCCCATGGCGATGCCTGCGACGGGTGCTTTTACAGGTACGCCGGCATCCATCAACGCCATCGAAGCCGCACAGATGCTCGCTTGGGACGTGGATCCGTTGGACTCCAACACTTCGGATACCACACGGATCGTGTATGGAAACACGTCGACTGCGGGAATCACTTTTGACAATGCGCGCTCTCCCAAAGCACCGTGCCCGATTTCGCGTCTGCCCGGGGGCCGTAACGGACGGGCTTCGCCAACAGAAAATGGCGGGAAGTTGTAATGATGCATAAACCGTTTGGATTCTTCTAATCCGAGACCGTCTAAAATTTGGACATCGCCGATGGCCCCAAGCGTACAGATGCTCAATGCTTGGGTTTGTCCACGCGTAAAGAGCCCCGATCCGTGCGTGCGCGGAAGAATCGATACGTCACACGTAATGGGGCGAATATCCGCAGGTTGTCGCCCGTCAGGGCGTATTTTGTCGTGGGTGATGCGTCGGCGCACTTCTTCTTTGACGATGTTGTGTACGAGCTCGGCAACGTCTGCCATTTTATCGGGCTGTTGGGCGTATTGTTCGCCAAAATGGCGCAATACATCTGCACGGATGTCCTCGATCGCTTGGTTGCGTTGTTGTTTGTCGTGGATGGATACGGCATCCGTCAGACGTGCCAACGCATACGCACGCACGTGTGCATCGACCTCGGCATCGACTTCATGCACGACGACGGTAAGCTTAGGTTGTGAAACAACCGCACACAACTCTTGTTGCAAGGCGATCAGCTGTCGGATTTGTGCATGCCCGAATAAGATCGCTTCGACCATGACGTCTTCTGGCACTTCGTTGGCTTCGGCTTCGACCATCATGATGGCATCGGCCGTCCCAGCGACGACCACGTATAAATCCGACTGCGCCTCTTGTTCTACTGTCGGATTGGCAATAAATTGCCCGTTCACTCTCCCGACGACTACCCCGCTCACAGGGCCTGCAAACGGTACATTGGAAATGCTCAGTGCCGCAGAAACACCCGTCATCGCCGCCATCTCGGGCGAATTGTCTTGGTCGACGCTCAACACCAAGGCGACGATCTGCACATCGTTGCGAAATCCCTCGGGAAATAGCGGGCGAATCGGACGATCGATGAGACGACTCGCCAAAATTGCTTTTTCACTCGGTCGTCCTTCGCGCTTAATAAACCCCCCTGGAATTTTCCCGACAGCATACAAACGTTCTTCGTAATTGACTGTCAAAGGAAAAAAATCTAAAGGTTTGGGCTCAGCAGATGCGGTTACCGTACACAGGACAACCGTGTCGCCCACCTGAACGAGTACGGCGCCGTTGGCTTGCTTTGCCAATCTGCCTGTTTCCAAAATCATCTTGCGCCCTGCTAAGGTACGCTCGACGCGTGTCACACCTTCACTCGTATGCTCCGTCATTTTTTCACTCCTTATTTTGACGCATAAAAAAACGTAACTTGTCCACGATGTATTCGAATTACAATGGAGTCATAAGGAAAAAATTTGTATTCCTTTCAAGCGAATGGTTCGCCAAAGGAATGAGAAATTTTTTCCTGCCGTTGATTTGGCATGCGGTTCATACCAAAATCAACCGCAATACCGCCATCCTCAACGCACTCGTCTGCGGATGCTTCGGGCGATTGTGGCTGCTTTGGTTCAAACGTACCATTGCTATTCCCGTACTATGATAAGAGACTACCGTCTCAGACCGAGCTTGGCAATCAATGCACTGTACCGACTGACGTCTTTTTCCTTCAAGTACACCAATAGTTTGCGACGTTGACCGACCATCTTCAACAGCCCGCGGCGCGAATGATGGTCTTTTTTGTGCTCGCGCAAATGTTGCGTCAAACTGTTGATGTTCTCCGTCAACAATGCGACTTGTACCTCTGGCGAACCCGTGTCCTGTTCATGGACGCGATGTTCCATGATCAACTGTTGCTTTTTTTCTTGTGTAATCGCCATCGTGGCCACCTCCTCATCGTATTGTCCTGCAACCGCGTGATTCGGCGGTGAATCGACCCACCCCGTCGCAGGAATCGATCTGACGTCATATGCGTCAAATTCTCACGTAGTATACCATATCGCCGATGAGGTGTAAAACGAACGCGTTGCACAGAAAGTGGCATGCTTTATTTTTTTGGCTTGCTCGCCTTGTTGCTTGGGTTGATGACCTGATTCGCTTTCTTCATTTGTGCCTTGTCGTATGCCCTCATCGCTTCTAAAATTTGTTTGAGGGCTTGCTGATTTCCCCAATACTTGGCATAATCTACGTTGTAATTTTTGTTTGTCGTATATGTCCGAAACACGTGTTTGATGTGTTCTTTTAATGCATCGTACGAATCAATGGTCTTCGTTTCTTTTAATATTTCTTTGATCAAAAAGTTTGGATTTTTTTGTATGGTGTTTTTGTGTTGCGGAAGAATTGTGTTGTTGAAATCAATTTGCATTTTTTTGAAGGTATAGTAAGCACACAAATATGGAAAATCAATAAATTCCTCTAAGCAGTTCTGATTGTCCTTTACCCCTGGTTTATATTTGTTTAAGCACGCATTATCTATTTTTTTAAAGCTACACTCTGTGTATACCGCATGGCCCTCACGTAGCGACCACGTAACACTTTCATTACAAAAACGTTTTCTTTCTCCTGTGCACACGAGTTCTTGATGAGGGTATTGGACTTTCGGGAATTTTGTCCCGTAAATTGCTCCGTATTGCACAACGGCATGTGCGATCTCATGAAAAAGTGTATGTGTATCAAAATTCTTTTCATTCCCTCTGATGTAGACGATCGCAGCATCGCCATTCATCGTGAAAACAGGCGATTGAGTGAAGCCGTTCGTATGTTCTTGTGAAGGATTACGGAAGTTCGTGTAACGCATGTCCAACATTCCTTTTCCTGCGTTTATTTCCCCGCCTTCTTTGCTCCAATTAACGAGTAAAAGACAAACTTTATCAAAATAAGAGCTCATGCTTTTAATAGAAGAATTTCCATATGCTTTCAATGCCAACAAACTTTCCTCAAACAACATGCGAATACGCGTGCCATTGTAATCTTTGCACTGTGCCACGACGACTAATTTCACACAGTCGTACGTCGTTGCCCCCCCGTTATTATCCAGCCGTTTTTTGTCATACTCATTAAATTGACAATCCATCACACCGCCGAGACGTTCCACGGCTTTGCGGTATTTTGGGATCTCTGTTGCTGCTTTCGTAAAGGGGATGTTCGCATAATACGGATACTGATTGGGGTTGGGTTTACCCTTGCTCCCCATCGTCGCCTTCGTCTGCGCCTGTGTTGCCAAGGAGGGTGTACACAGCGAGCCGATCAATGCGACAATGAGTACGAGGATCGTGTACGTTTGCTTTGTCCTGTTGCCGAGTGCGTAAATGCGTGGCATGAAGAAACCTCCTGTTTTTTATTTACTTTTTATTAAACCATATTTACATTACGTTGTCAATAAACGTTTTTGCGCTGATTTCTCTTTTTTGCATCGTGGGCTTTTCTCTTTGCGTGATCCTGCACCCCCACGACGTTTCACCCCCACCATTGACATTTGTTGCGCAACCGTTCATACTTCATATATCATGTTCATGATACACAGCGGATGAATGCGATCGGAGAGACTGCTTGCGCAGATGCAGCGGCGCCGAAGGAGTAACCTCCTCCCAACGAGGGAATCTCTCAGGCAAAAGGACGATCGTATGACGCACCTCTGGAGAGCACCGCATCTACGCCCATCGTAGACGGGTCACCGACGGAGCAACGGCGTGGTTCTCGCCCGAGTGGCATCTCTTATGAATCCCTTTATTGAAAACCTATACACAGCGGGTTGCCTTTTCTTTCTCGCAAAAGGCGCTTTAACCGTGGGACAAAGGCGTAAGCCTTTCTTGCTGGATCTATGGTTTGAAATACGGATTCGTATCAGGCGGACACGCAGGAAACTCTCAGGTTCACAGACAGAGCGACAGTACTTGTATTCTATCCCTAGGATACGTGTGCCGTTGCTCTGTCTTTTTTCGCCAACTGCCTCCCACGCATGTGTGGTGTTTTTCATACGCACCACGGACTTTTTTAACGCACTCGACCATGTCAGGAGGTTTTTACTTTGTTGCGCACACCCATTTATCCTGCCTACGCTGCTTGCAACGCTCGCCTTATTGCGTTTGGCGCATGGGAGCTCCCCGTTTCGTTTCACAGCATCGTCCAAGAGCACGAAGCCGTCCGTACGCGGGCCGGCTTGTTTGATGTGTCCCACATGGGGCAATTTTTGCTTGCGGGAGACCGTGCATGGGATACATTACAGCGCGTCATGACGAATGACTTTTCCTCGTTATCTCCTGGGAAGGCACGCTATACGTTGCTGTGCACCCCTTCGGGGGGCGTCATTGATGATGTCATCGTATACTGTTTGACGCGAACACAGTACCTCATTGTCGTCAACGCGGCCAATATCGCCCACGACTACGCCTGGATTTCGAGCCACCTGTTGGCTGGGACGACGCTCACCGATGTTTCCTCCTCCTATGCGATGATTGCCCTGCAAGGCCCCCTGGCGCAAAAAGTGTTGTTGCGTGCGTGTGAGGCGCCTGAAAATCCCCCTGTTGAAAACTTCCTTGGAAATCCCTATGGTGCGATGACGGACACAGCCATGCCAGCGGTTTCATTGATGCAAAATATCGCCGCTTTGCGTCCGTTTCAGTTCCACGACGGCGTAAGAATAAAAGGAGTCACCCGTCCTGTCATGGTTGCACGCACGGGATATACAGGAGAAGATGGTTTTGAATTGCTCGTCCATGAAGAAGAAGCGGTTGCCTTGTGGCATCGTTTGTGTGAAGAAGGACGACCTGAAGGCATGTTGCCGGTCGGACTCGGTGCACGCGACACGTTGCGCCTCGAAGCCGCGTATCCTTTGTACGGACACGAATTTACGGAAGCGCTCTCCCCATGTCACACGCCTGCACAGCGGTTTATTTCATGGACAAAAGGGGATTTTATCGGGAGAGACGCATTGAAAACCGTCAGAGACCATCCCGAAAACGCCCTGCACCTCGTCGGCCTACACATGCCCCAGCGCACCGCCGTCCCCCGTGCAGGCTATGCGGTACACCCTGCTGCTGTTCCAGACGCCCCTGCAATCGGACACATCTCAAGCGGCGGGTACTCGCCCACACTTGGGCACAACATCGCCATGGCGTTTGTCCCGTATGCATATACGCCGACAGGCACTGCGTTATTCGTCTCTATTCGGGGGCAAAACCACCCCTGTACCGTCGTGCCCTTGCCGTTTTATGTGCGCACGCGCCATGCTCCCCTACCTTAGAATCGAAAGGATGACGCCCCTTGATGTCGCCCCATCGCTATCTCCCTGTCACTGCCGAAGACGAAGTTGCCATGCTCCAAACGATCGGAGTGCATGCGATCGACGAGCTGTTCGCAGATGTTCCTGCTGCGGTGCGGTACGCTGGTCGCCTGCCCGTCTCTGAAGCACTCAGCGAACCCGACTTGCTCAAACACATGCAAGCCCTTGCACGCCAAAACGCTGACTTAGACACGTATCCGTCCTTTCTCGGTGCGGGCATCTATGACCACCACATCCCCGTCGTCATCGACCATCTCGTCTCGCGGGGCGAATTTTATACCGCCTACACCCCTTACCAACCCGAAATTTCCCAAGGGGAATTGCAAGCGATCTTTGAATTTCAGTCGTACATGTGTGCACTCACTGGCATGGCTGTCGCCAACGCGAGCATGTATGACGGGGCAACCGCCTTTGCAGAAGCCGGTGTACTCGCCGTACAAGCGACGAATAGAAAACGTCTGCTCGTCGTCCAAAACGTTCACCCCCATGCGCGTGCCGTGCTGGCGACCACCGCCCGCGGTCTCCATATTGACGTGGTGACGTTGCCCGTCGTAGCAGGCACCCCTTCCCTCGACGCGTTGCGCGAAGCGTTACACACCCCCACAGCAGCGGTCATGGTTCAATCCCCAAACTTTTATGGGGGGCTCGAAGACATCGCAGCGATCGCCCGGATCGCACACGATGCAGGTGCGTTGTGTGTCGTCAGTGCCAATCCGCTCCTCCTCGGCATCCTCGAAGCACCTGGGAAACTCGGGGCAGACATCGTCGTGGGGGATGCTCAACCATTCGGCATTGCCCCGTCCTTTGGTGGGCCCACGTGCGGGTATTTTGCTGTGCAAGAAACGCACATGCGCAGATTGCCGGGGCGACTCATCGGTCAAACCGTCGATCGCGATGGCAAACGTGGTTTCGTCCTCACGTTGCAAACGCGCGAACAGCACATTCGCAGAGAAAAAGCGACTTCGAATATTTGCTCTAATCAAGCGTTGTTGGCGTTGTGCGCCTCGATCTACTTGTCCGTCATGGGCAAACAGGGGATCCAAGATGTCGCCTCCCAATGCGTCCAAAAAGCACACTATGCCAAAGCGCAGCTGCTCACCATCCCTGGCGTAACTTGTCCGTATCCCGCTCCGACCGCCCATGAGTTTGTCATTGCCCTTCCCGAACCGACGACGCTCGACCGCCCCATGCACGAATCGCTCGTATCGTGGGTGAACCATCGTTTGCTTGACGCCGGCATCCTCGGGGGATATGACCTTTCCCAAACAGACGACACGTTGCCACGACACATGCTCGTCGCCGTAACCGAACGACGCACCCGACAAGAGATCGATCAATTTGTCACCACTTTAAGGGGGATTCTCGCATGACGACACCGCTGATCACCACGCCGCCCCACGAACAGGCGATGCAAGACGCGCGCCCTTCGTTGTCTCCACAGCCCCGTGACACGATGCACGACATGCCCTTAATCACCGAAAGAAGTCACCGTGGACGTCGTGCCTATTCCTTGCCCCCGTGCGACGTGCCCGAATCTGATTTGTCTGCCCTCATCCCCCCTGCGCATTTGCGTAGCACTCCAGCCGCCTTACCTGAACTGTACGAAGTCGATGTGATCCGTCATTATACTGCGCTATCTCGACGCAATTTTGGCGTGGACAATGGATTTTATCCGCTCGGCTCGTGCACAATGAAATACAACCCAAAAATAAACGAAACGGTCGCACGGTTGCCTGGCTTTGCGCGCATTCATCCCGAACAACCGTTGTCTTCCGTCCAAGGCATGCTCGCCTTATTGTACACCCTCCAAAACGACCTTGTTGCGATCACCGGCATGGATGCGATCACCTTGCAACCTGCTGCAGGGGCACACGGGGAATACACAGGTCTCATGCTCATTCGTGCGTACCACGAAAGTCGGAACGAAACGCGTAAAAAAGT
>JAULZZ010000054.1:0-40761 GCA_032117095.1 Paenibacillus sp. | reverse complement strand
CGCGCGACCAAGCCATGGCAGAAAAACTCGTCACTGCCCTGCAAAGCACGACACCTGCCACGTATTTTGTCGTGGTCGGTGCAGGACATATGACAGGAGCACGTGGGATCGATGCTTTATTGCAAGAAAAAGGATTTGAAGTGATCCGTAAGTAATCACGTATGCGTGCCCTTGTAGGGGAGCGTAGTTTTTATGCGACGGTGTCCCTCGGACATCGTTTTTTCTTTGAAACTAAGAATTGGGAGTATAATTTTTCACACTTGATTTTCTCATGAAAAATCAAGTGTGCGAGTGTGAAAAATTATGCAATCTTTGCTCATTGCTTTCAATGAAATGCCTTGATAGGATAGATGTATTAAAATCGTGTGTTTCGTATGAGGTCACAACAACGTCTGGCATAAACAAAACAAGTTTTCACTACAACGCATTGCGAATTTGTTTTGCAATGACGGTCGCTAACGTCACGGGTACCGCATTTCCCACCATTTTATAACCGTCTGCGAGATCCGTATAATGAAAGATAAAGTCATCAGGGAACGTTTGCACGCGGGCGCATTCCCTAATGCTCAACCTCCTATACAAATGTTCTTTTCCAGGAAAAAAAATTCGCTTGTTCTTTTCAATAAAGACCATTTTAGGGGCTTGAGGATGAATTGGGGCGTGGCGTCCTCCCGCTTGGATCGTAAACGAAGGTTCATCCCAAGACCTCACTCGATTGCGTGACATGTAGATCGTGGAGAACCCTCCATGCATGTACTCATGATTGGGGATAGGGCAACGATCAAGGTGACTCTTATTTTTAGGTAATGCTTCAATCGCTGTATGCTTTAAATCCCATATCGCATCTTTGAGGGTCACTTTATTTTTTTGTATCCCTGGCCATGCAAAAACAATGTCTTTTTTAAATCCGACATAAAACACGCGTTTCCGTATTTGGGGCACACCAAAATCAGCAGCATTTAAGATATGAAAAAACAAGTGATATCCTGCATTTCGGAAATGTTGCACAATATTGTGGACTGCTGGTTTGTGTATATCCGCAAGCATGCCCGACACGTTTTCGGCAACAAAAAATTTTGGTTTCTTATCTCTTAATATGCGGATGAACTCATAAAAAAGCTGTCCCCGTGCATCGTCGATGCCCCGAAGTGCCCCCGCCTCACTCCAACTTTGACACGGTGGTCCTCCGATAAGCCCCTCACAATCTGGTATTTCTTCAGAGGTAATCAGTCGAATATCCCGTTTATCTAATGGGGTAGCATGGTTTTTTTCATACGTCTGCCATATCGAACGATCGTATTCATTGGCCCAAATCACGGAAAATCCAGCCTCTTTGAATCCGAGATCCATGCCACCCGCACCTGAAAATAAACTCACGATGTTCATAGTCGTCTCCCTATTTGTAAAATGTGATTCGTTTTGCACTTTTTAATTGTGAAGGGTTATTAGGATTTTTTATTTTTATATTTTCAATCTTGAAATTTTCATTCTGTTTAGACAATGATTCGATGTTATCTCTATCGTGAGGATCGAATGAACGATATTTCTCTTCATTTATAATTCCAAAAAAATTGAATTCTTCATGCTTATTCGGAGAATACACATAATCAAAAGTTTTCCATGGGTTTTCAATACCCCACATTCCCCTTATTCGCAGATATGTGATTCCTAGTGGATCCACGCAATTGACTCTCCCCAGCTCATGAGTTTGGGAAAATTGAACGTCGGGTATCGTTGTTATTCCATTGCGAATCGTTGTTTTGATCCTTTCGTAAATCGAAGAATCTGCTGCATAATCGTCACCATATACCATACATACATCTGTTAATTTTCCACTGCTAGAAAGGCTTTTATTTGGCATAACACCCACAACATAAAGGATGTCTTTTTGTATCCAATTCTCACATTGACGACATTGTTCTGTAATCATCGCACTGTCTGAAAGTAACTTGTTTTTTGGATATGAACTGTTCAGTGCTAAGGAAGAACTCCTAGACTCAATTTTTTTCACTTCAATCGCATCTCCCCCTCGCATGATCATATCTGGAGGGTTGTTTTGATTCCCTAAATAAGAGAATTTTTCTGCTATTTTTTCTAGCCTTTTTATTTCATCATATTCAGAGATGGTATCAGAAAAAACGTCTTTGATATACTCCTCAAGTGCCTCCCCCCTACTATTTGTACGATTTCTTGAATTTCCGTGCCTCTTTAGTTCACAAATTGGATTTGTGAACATATTCAATATCCCCTTCAAAATGTTCGTACTCATCCCTTCATCACTTTCCCAAAACAGAACTATTCACGAAAAACATCCCCTTTCCCGAACGCATAAAAAAGAATGCTTGTTCCTGTTACGAGTTTACAATCTTCCCGTTTCCTTGTCAAAGCACAGCACCGTCTCCCGTGAACATCCCATTTTGGACGATGCACGAACGAACCTGTTATAATGTACACAGCGTCGCCTATTCGTTCTTCCCACACCGGATACGCACATCCGTTCATCGCACTGTTCATCCTAAAATGAGGTGTATCTCCCCATGTACTCGCTACAGGAACCTTTTTCTCCTCCTCCCCACCCCAGCGGTTCACGTGTCGTCGTCGGCATGTCCGGGGGCGTGGATAGCTCTGTCGCTGCCTGGTTACTCAAACAACAAGGCTATGATGTTATCGGGATTCTTATGCGCAACTGGGAACAACCTGACGACCCGTCGTGCACGATTGAAGACGATGCACTCGATGTGCAGCGCGTGTGTGCAAAACTACACATTCCCCATTACACCGTGAATTTTGCACAGGCGTATCGTAAACGCGTGTTTGCACTGTTCTTGGATGAACTCCAACAAGGACGCACGCCCAATCCGGATGTGTGGTGCAACCGTGAAATTAAGTTTGGTGAACTGCTGGATCAAGCACAACTGCTGGGGGCGACGCATGTCGCCACAGGACATTATGCTGCCATTGAACGACGTGATGGGGCGTATGCGTTGGCATGCAGCACCGACCGCACGAAAGATCAAACGTATTTTTTGCATCGGCTGACGCAACACCAACTCGCACATGCGTTGTTCCCGCTAAGTGCCTACACCAAAGCGCAAGTCCGTGCCATGGCAAGCGAACTCGGCCTATCAACGGCGCATAAAAAAGACAGTACGGGCATCTGTTTCATCGGTGAGCGCCACTATCGTTCGTTTTTACAACAATACTTTCCGCGTACGCCAGGAAACATCTGCGATGCCACAAACAAAAAGATCGTGGGCGTACACGAAGGACTCATGTACTACACGATCGGACAAAGGCATGGCATAGGCATTGGTGGTGGAGGAAGTGGCGAGCCGTGGTACGTCGTAGACAAAAATGTGTCCACGAATACGTTGTACGTCGTACAAGGAAAATCCAATCCACACAGATATGCCCCCGCATTACTCGCCACGGATGTCCATTGGATTTCGCCACATGCGCCACAGACGCCTCTGCGTTGTCAAGCGATGATTCGTTATCGTCAACCGTTGCAACACGCCACCGTAGATCGTCGCGATGAAACGCAGTGGATTGTCACCTTTGACCAGCCCCAAGCGGGCATCGCTCCTGGGCAAAGTATCGTCTTTTACGTGGACATGATTTGTTTGGGGGGCGGGACGATCGCTTCGGCAGTGCGAGACGTTTCCCCTTAAACGACAATCCCGTTTTTGTGTAATACATCTTGCACGACGACGCCCACCATAAACAAGCCCGCCACAGGGGGGACGAATGCATTGCTTGAAGGGGGCTGTACTGCTTTGCGAATGGCCGCATTTGCTGTCGGAGCGACGATTTGTGCTACGACTTCGGGGCGTGTCTTTTTCGGTGTCTCTGCGGAGAAGACAACTTTGACCCCTTTGTAAATTCCCCGTTTGCGCAGCTCCCGACGGACGACTTTAGCGAGCGGATCGGTGTGTGTCTTCGAAATGTCCGTCACACGAAATTGCGTCGGATCCATTTTGTTGGCTGCCCCCATGCTGGAGATGACCGGAATGGATCGCGTCACACACTGTTCAATGACGTGAATTTTGTACGTCACGGTATCGCACGCATCGAGCACGTAATCAAGCGGATACTCAAATAGACGTGCGTACGTCAACTCGGTATAAAACATCTCCATCGCCACGACTTCACAAGACGGGTTGATCAGCTGTATCCGCTCGCGCATGAGCTGCACTTTGGACTGACCGACCGTCGTCGTGAGCGCATGCAACTGGCGATTGATGTTCGTGATGTCGACGACGTCTTTGTCGATGAGTAGGAGACGTCCGACCCCACTGCGCGCCAACGCCTCCGCAGCGATCGATCCGACCCCCCCGATGCCGAGAATGGCAATCGTGCTCCCTGCTAATGCATCAAGCCCTTCTTTTCCGATCGCTAGCTCCGTGCGGGAAAACGCATGTACCACAGCACTACCCCTCCTTGGATGTCGCCACCGTCGGTGTCAACCCGTCAGCGGGTGTCTGAGCGGTGAGTTGCACCGACAACGCTTGCAGCTGTTTTGGTTCGACGGGAGCGGGAGACCCGCACAACAAATCCGAAGCACTCGCCGTCTTGGGGAAAGCGATCGTATCGCGCAGATGTGTCCGTTTTGCCAGCAACATCACGAGCCGATCAAACCCCAGCGCAATGCCTCCGTGTGGGGGCGTGCCGTAATCAAACGCATCGAGCAAAAATCCAAACTGTTCGTGGGCGTGCGCCGCAGACATGCCGAGCAATTCAAACACGGTTTCTTGCAATGGTCGCTCATAAATACGCATCGAACCGCCACCGATTTCGTAGCCGTTAAGCACCAAGTCGTACGCTTGGGCACGCACTTTCGCGGGGTCACTTTTGAGGGAAGAAACATCTTCCTCCAATGGACGTGTAAAGGGATGATGTTCGGAAACCCACCGTTTTGTTTCGGTGTCCCAACTAAACATGGGAAAATCGACGACCCATGCAAACGCATACGCTTGTTCATCGATCAACTGCAACCGTTTGCCAAGATGCAACCGCACATGACCCAACACGTTGTGCACGACCGCTGGCTGATCCGCACTGAGTAAAATCACGTCACCTACTTTGGCGTCCATCCGTGTCGCCAATGCTTGTTGCTGTTCTGCGGTGAAAAACTTCACGAGTGGCCCTTTCCAGCCGTCTTCTTGGATGACCAAATACGCCAATCCCTTGCCCCCGTGACGGCCTGCAAAGGCAATTAAGTCGTCGAACTCTTTGCGACTCCACGTGGCACACCCCGGGGCGCGCAACGCTTTGACCATCCCCCCGTGACGCAATACGTTTTGGAACACTTGAATTTGTGCCCCTTGCATGAGGTCTGTCACATCTATAAGAGGCAAACCAAAACGCAAATCCGGCTTGTCTGAACCGTATGTCCCCATCGCTTCCGCATACGTGAGTCGCTGGAAGGGGGCTTGTACTGTCACGCCTGCACACGTCCCAAACAAAGAAATGATCAATTGCTCGACCCAATGCAACAGTTTTTCTTTGGAAACAAAAGACGTTTCGATGTCAATCTGTGTGAACTCTGGTTGGCGATCCGCACGCAAATCCTCATCGCGAAAACAGCGGGCAATTTGGTAATACCGCTCAAGTCCCGCTACCATCAACAACTGTTTGAACAACTGTGGCGATTGGGGCAACGCAAAAAAATGTCCCGGTTGTACGCGACTCGGCACCAAATAATCCCTCGCCCCTTCGGGGGTGCTTTTCGTTAAAATTGGGGTTTCGACCTCTATAAATCCCAAATCATCAAAGTACCGCCGACAAATTTGTGCTACTTTTGCACGCAAAATCAACGTTTGTTGCATCTCGGGGCGACGCAAATCCAAATAACGATATTTTAAGCGTACCGCTTCTTCGATGTCTAATCCATCCTCGATAAAAAACGGAGGGTTTTTCGACGGATTGAGCACATGTATCGTCGTCACCCGCACTTCAATGTGTCCCGTAGCCAACGCAGGGTTGACTGTATCTGGATCACGGAGGACGACGTGCCCTTCAATGGCAATGACATATTCATTGCGTATGCGATCGGCAATATCCAAAGATGCTTGGGAAAAAGCCTCTGAAAAAACGATTTGTACGATGCCACTGCGATCGCGCAAATCAACAAACAAAACGCCACCTAAGTCGCGACGACGTTGCACCCATCCGTTCAAAACAACGGTTTCTCCAATTTGTTCCCGTGTAATCGTCCCACAATCGTGTGTTTTCCACAGCATGTCCATTTCTCCTCTTCATTCTTTTCCCACTTGCGAACGACGATGTTATTTGTACGAATCACGTATTGAAAACACATGCACAGGGGGTTCCTTTGCGGGAAAGGGAAAGGCGTTTTGACCGTGGCAAAACAGCGTAACCTTTCTGCTGGGGGATATCGTTTCAAATCGTGATTCGTATGGATATGTATAATACTAAACACTAATTAAAAATATCTATGCAGGTGTCTATATTTTACAAGAAAAAATGGATTTTTAAGCAATAGGAACGCTGTATTCAAACCGTGTTTATACTAATTCCAAACAAATATATTGACACAATAGCATACGTGTGATACATGGAAAGAAGTTCACAAACGGTCGTTCAAAAACAAAATGTCCGATTCTCTCGGGAAAGTAGAAAATACTCTTTCTGATAACACGAACTTCCTTGTCAAAAAAACGATCAAAAGTATTACAGGCAGCGCCTGGATGGTATCGATTTTTTAGTTTGGAATTAGTATTAGTATGAATCGTTATTTTTCTGGCGCATCTCCCTCATGAAAAGCATGATGTGCTGTATGCGCATGCCTTTCATGATGTGCTTTGGTTAATACGGCGACAAGATCATCGAACCCAACTTCTTGTTGTTCGCCAGTAGCAAGGCGTTTTAGGATGACACGACGTTGTGCGAGCTCTGTCTCCCCTAGCAAGACTGCAAACGTCGCTTCTGTGCGCACGGCTTGCTTGAGCTGTGTTTTCATTTGTCGTTGCTTGGCATCTGCGGTGACGACCACACCGGCTTGGCGAAGGGCATACATCCACGGTTGCACACACCGCATGGCCTCGTCGCCCCACGTGACAAAATAGGCCGTCGGAGGTTGTGGCGGGGAACCGCCCTGTTGCGTCATCAACAGCACGAGTCGTTCAAGCCCAAAGGCAAGCCCCACTGCGGGAGTGAGTGGCCCTCCCAATTGGGAGACGAGTCCGTTGTATCGCCCGCCACCACCGATCGTATTGATCGAACCGATCGCCTGCGCACGCACTTTCCACTCAAATGCCGTGTGCGTATAATAGTCTAAGCCCCGCACCAACCGTGGATTGACTGTATACGCAATGCCAAGCGCATCGAGTTGCGCTTGAACTTGCTCAAAATGCGCACGGCTTTTGGGGGTCAATTCATCGAGCAACACGGGGGCGTCTCCAAACAAATGCTGGTCCACTTTACAATCCAATACGCGCAACGGGTTTCGCTCCATCCGGGATTGGCAATCCGCACACAATTGGGTACGTAACGGCGCCAAGAAGGCGCGCAGTTGGGCGCCATATACTTCTCGTTCGGCGGGAGTCCCCACAGAATTAATCTCAAGGAAGACGTCAGAGAGTCCTAGTTCATCGCACAATTGTTGACCCAATGCGATCGTCTCTACATCTAATGTAGGGTCTTCTGTCCCAAACGCCTCAATGCCAAACTGATGAAATTGGCGATAACGGCCTGACTGGGGCTGCTCATACCGAAACATCGGGCCCATGTAATACAGCCTTGTTACGTCTTGTTCCGCATACATTTTGTGCTCTATAAACGCACGAACGACGCCTGCTGTCCCCTCCGGACGTAAGGTCATGTTGCGGTTTGCCTTGTCTAAAAAAGAATACATTTCTTTTTCGACGACGTCTGTCGTCTGCCCAACGCCACGACGATACAACTCCGTTGCCTCAAAGATAGGCGTGCGTATTTCGCGGTATACGTACCGCTCGCACAGGGAATGAACGACATGCTCGATGCGTTGCCATCGTTGGATGATATCTGGGAGAAGATCCGTCGTGCCTTTGGGTTTTTGGAACATCATGAATCGTTGTGCACTCCTTCTTTAATTCCTTGTTTAATGAACGTCTCATCCAAAAAAACGTCAAACGATCGTATCCCTCTCGGCAAGCAAGGAACCACGGTGACTCCAATCCGGACGCAACACGACGGCCCCACGCAAGTACACATGCACCATCTCCGCTTGGGTACGTTGGGTGTTGACGAGCACCATCAGGCGTATACAAAGGGGCAATGCCCCTGGGACAGGGATTTCTTGGGCACAAAGGATGGCGACGTTGTTCCACCCGTCATTGGCCCTTACGGCACTCGCTGGAAAGGTGGCGTTGATGTCGTGCGTCACCGTAATCCACATGCATGTCACCTGTTCTGGATGTACTGCGTTGGCGCGACAGACTTCGTCCACGAGTTCGCGTGTGACTTCTAGGATTTCCTTTTCGTCGTTTTGGGTGACAGTCGTTGCCCCGCGAATGCCTCTCGATATCATTTTGGGTCTCCCTCTTTTTGTAGGCGTTGTAAAATCAGGTGTACGGCTTCTTCGGGGACGTCCGAGACGATTTTGACAGCGCCCATCGCTTCGGGCAACACAAACACCATGTGGCCGCCACAAAACTTTTTGTCCCGTTTCATCGCTTCAAGCACGGGGACGAGGGGTACCGTAGCTGGCAGTGTCGTCGGCAACCCTGCGGCACGCAGTACGGCGACGGTCTGATCGTACACGTGGGCAGACAGCGGGGCGATCCCAAGGTGCTCGGCGAGCATCGCACTGCCACACATCCCGACGGCGATCGCTTCTCCGTGCGTCCATGTCCCATATGTAGCGACGGCTTCGATGGCATGCCCGATCGTGTGCCCTAAATTTAAGTGTGCACGGATGCCGTGTTCGTGTTCGTCTGCACTGACGATCGACGCCTTAATCGTACATCCCGTATATAAAGCATGTGTCAATTTTATGGGATCTAAGGAACGCAGTGCTGCCATGTGGGCAAGACACCATGTTACAAAAGAAGCATCGCGGATGAGCCCGTGTTTGATCACTTCTGCCAAGCCACTCGCCACTTCTCGTGGTGGCAACGTTTGTAAGAACAACGTATCGTACAGTACAAAGCGGGGCGGATAAAAGGCACCGATCGTGTTTTTGGCGAGCGGATGATTGATTCCTACTTTCCCCCCGACACTCGAATCGTGCGCGAGTATCGTCGTCGGCACTTGTACGAAGGGGATGCCCCGCATGTACGTCGCCGCAAAGAACCCCGCCAAATCGCCAACAACCCCCCCACCAAGGGCGATTACAGCACTGTGTCGATCGACCCCTGCTTGCAGGGCAGTCGTTACGAGCGCATGTAACGTCTCAAATTGTTTGGATTGTTCGGTTGCGGGTACACATTGCATCACCACACGGTAACCCGCCTCCGTGAGCATACGCTGCACCGTCGGGGCATACAACACACCGACTGTCTCATCGGTAATCATAAACAGGGGCGACTGCCCTACTGAGGGGATGTGCTCCCGCAATGCGGGGACAAGCTGTTGGATCACATCCGTCCCGATCCATACGGGATATGCGCCTTGTGTCGCCTCGACATGCAACGTTTTTACTTTGGAGGATTGGTTGGCTTGTTCCTTGCTCATCATCGGATCTCTTCCTCTCCGTAGACGACTGCCACGTGAAGATACGGCTGTATTAGTACGTCTGCACCTGGGCATAATACGCCTCGACATTGCGTTGCATTTCTTCGAGCGAGTCGCCCCCAAATTTCTCGATCCACGCCACGGCGACTTCCCATGCAATGACGTTTTCCATGATCACACTCGCTGCCGGAACGGCACACGTATCGGAACGCTCCACTTGGGCGGTGTAGGCTTCCTTCGTGTCGATGTCTACACTCGCGAGCGGTTTGTACAACGTAGAAATCGGCTTCATCACCCCGCGCACGACCAACGGTGCGCCCGTCGTCATTCCCCCTTCAAACCCGCCAGAGCGATTCGTCAAGCGATGAAACCCTTGTGCTTCGTCAAAGTAAATGGGGTCATGCACGCGTGAACCCGGTTGCATCGCTGTCGCAAAGCCCAAGCCAAACTCCACGCCTTTGAATGCTTGGATCGATACGACCGCTTGGGCGATTCGTCCGTCGAGCTTGCGATCCCACTGTACGTGTGAACCGAGCCCGATCGGCAACCCCGTGACGACCGTCTCGACGACGCCCCCTAGTGTGTCTCCTTCGGACTTTGCCGTGTCAATGCGGGCGACCATGCGTTGTTGCGCCTCTGCATCGGCCACGCGCACGGGAGACTGTTCCGTCACTTCGCGCATCGTCTGCAAAGGGAGTTGTAGAGAAGCGTCAGAGACGACGACTTCGGCAATTTGCTTGACATAGCCGACAAGCTCTACCCCGAACACGGCGAGCAATTGGCGGGCAATTGCCCCCACTGCCACCCGCACGGTCGTTTCCCGTGCACTAGAACGTTCTAACACATTACGCAAGTCACGCTGATTGTACTTTATCCCCCCGCTTAAATCGGCATGCCCTGGACGCGGACGATGCACTCTGCGCTTCGTCTCGTGTGTTTCTTCGACTGGCGAAGCGCCCATAATCGCAGACCAATTTTTCCAATCGCGGTTATGGACAACGAGTGCAATCGGGGCGCCCGTCGTCTTGCCGTGACGCACTCCCCCTACGATCTCGACGACATCACGTTCGATTTGCATGCGTTTGCCTCGACCGTATCCTTTTTGGCGCCGCGCCAATTGCGCATTCACTGCATCAATATCTAAAACGACATTACTCGGCACTCCTTCGATGATCGCAGTCAACTGCGGGCCGTGTGTCTCTCCTGCCGTCAAAAATCTCACAACAATCCTTCCTCTCTCCACTCACAATGCCTTTTATTATAAAACATCAATACGCCATATACAACAACACGGTCGTCTTGGCGTCTGCTCTATTTTTGTCTTTGTGGGTACTTGCTTCCATGCGCACGGAGGCAATGGGGCATGCTACGTCGCAATGCACCAAACCACCTCCATTTTTCGTTGCTTTTTCGATCCCGCGAAATTGGGATGTCATGCGCATCACCTATTGAAAACATATACACAGTGCGCTGCCTTTGCGGGGGGAAAGCAAAAGTGTTTTAACCGATACAAAGAGGCGTCGCTTTTCCACGGGGGGAACTGGATTAAAATCGTGATGCGTGACCTCACCGCATACACGGATGCAGGAACCATGCTTTCTCCTTCATGAACCCCGTCTTTGCTGACATGGTATAATGCGTTTACATGTGATACAATGCGAAAAGTCCCAACTCTTATGATCAAAATTCCCTGTTTTCCCCAAATATCACAGAGATGAAAAACGAAACTTCTTGCACGACCATCCGATTAATCAGGAGGAGAGATGCCATGCAACGCACATTTCTGATGGTCAAACCCGATGGCGTACAGCGCGGACTCATCGGAGAAATCGTCACACGTTTTGAGCGCAAAGGATTGCAACTTGTCGCCGCAAAGTTTATGTGGATAAACGAAGAACAAGCTGCGCAACATTATCGGGAACACCGAGAAAAACCATTTTTTGAGGAGCTTGTTGCCATGGTCACATCGGGTCCCGTATTGGCCATGGTATGGCAAGGGAACGAAGCCATCGCTGTAGCACGTGCGCTGATCGGAAAAACGGCATTGCTCGAAGCGAGTGCAGGCACGATCCGCGGGGATTTTGCGGCCCGCACACGGATGAATGTCGTTCACGGGGCAGACAGCCCCGAAAGTGCACAACGAGAGATCGACTTGTTTTTTGAACCGCATGAGTGTGTCGAATACACACGTACCATCGCACCTTGGATGTAGGACAAGCAGACTACCTCGTCCATTCGACCACTTGCGCGAACGTTTTCCACGGAAAACACATCATTGCGTAGGAGGGGCATCTAAGCTCCCACCTACGCGTTTTGACGTGCAATATACATATTTTTCTTCTATTTTCGCCGCAATAAATTTCGATACTTGGCATCTATTTCTTTTAATTTTTCTTGAATTTCTTCGTGAATTTTTTGCATCTTTTTCATTAGAGCCTCTTTTTTTTCTTTAGGGATGAGCTGCATTCGACTAATTTCATCCTCTAGCGGGTCTTGAAGATCTAAGATCTCGTCTAGGAGCTGTTCTAACTCCCATATGAGTTTTTTATTTTGTTGATCACTTTTTTTTAATAACTCAATATTTTCTTGTATTTCAAGCGTTAATTTTTTGCCAAGTTCGCTTTCTATTCCTAGCGGATATACTGATTTTTTTGATTTATATTCTTCATATTCTTTTTTTAATTCTCCCAGTTCTCTTTGAATAGCATCATTTTGATTTTGAATAGTTCCAAAATCATCCTTGATGGTCGAACTTTTTAATACTTTCGTTCGGTCCTGAAGTAACACGAATTTTTCCCGAATTTCTTTTATAAATTTCAAATTCCCCTCTGCTGTTTCTAAATTTTTTTGAAAATATGAATATGGATATCTTTTTTTATAAATTTCGTTATAATTGCTGTAATTATCTAATAATCTTCTATAATCTCGAATTTTTAGTTTCAAGCTTTTTTCTGCACTTTTAAGCGCATTTTTTACTATCTTGCCTAACGCGCTGTCTGTCCCTAGGTATTTGTTTTCTGTGGGGGTTTTTCCCCTTCCGCCTGTGCTCGGAAGGGGCGCACTCGAAGAAACGCGAGTTTTCCCACCTATTCCACTTGTTCCACCTGGTTTTGGTTTGCCTAATTTCGACGGAAGAAATCCGCCTTTTTTGCAATATTGTTCCAACGTTTCTGCTAACAAAGTAAAATTGGAGTGTGTACATAGCGTTGGTCCCAGTTGAATGGGCATTTTTGTGAAGGATTTGAATGAAATTTCAATACCTTGGACTAGCTTTTGAATGCATGTGAAATCTTTCTTGCATTTTTCCGTTATCCACTTTTGAATATCCGCGAGTGGAATTGGTTTTGTGTTGTCTTTCAAAGGCTGACAAAGAGTCCTCTTATTGTTCACAGGCTTCTCGCACTGTGCTTCCAACTTCTTACGCGCTGTCTCGTGCTGCTGGTGCTTCAAACTGGCATACAAGAGAAATGCCCCCACTGTCAAAACTTCCTTTGCGGTAATAACTGGAGCCAATACTACGGGTGCCAATGCATGCGTCGGTTGTGCGGTCATCTGCCCCGTCCCAACGACAAGTGCCGAGATGAGCAGTCCAACCATAACCCTTAAGCCGTACTTTTTTGTTTTTGTGAACTGTGTCTGTTGTAACTGTGTACGCGTGTGTAGCGATCGCATCGTCCCCGTCCCTTTCCGTATATAAAATGAGCGGATGCACACATCTTTGCACCGCATCATGATGATAACCCATTAAAAATACGTTGTCAAATAAGAAGAGAATTGCTACGCATGTCTGCCTTCTCAGGTACTGTGGATTCGTTTTCCTCTGTACACGGGGATCCACACTTCGATGTCCAATGAACACCTCCAATCACGATGCATTGCACGCACGAAATCATCCTGATGATACGAAACACGGTTTAAAAACATCTATGCAGAAAACACCTCTCTAAAATCCATCACACGCATAAACATGCGCAAAAAATCGTTTTTTTACGGCAAGGTGATTTTTTACAAATTGGTTTATAGCGGCGCCATAGAGGCCCGCTTTTATGAGAAAAAAAGGGTTTTTTAAACAGTAATATCGCTGTGTTCAAATCGTGTTTCGTATGAGGTGCACCTATCCTGCGCCACAAAAAAAGCGCATTTCTTATGCGCCTCCCCGTCGTGAAGAAAAACAGCGGATAGCAAGACAAATGGCCCCATCTCAGTTCCCCCACACCATACTTGCAGTTTTATCTGTTGCGTGAAACGAGCTCGCGCACGGCATCCGCCCATTGCGCATAGGAAAAGGAAAATCCACTCGCTTGCAACCGTGCAGGCACAACGCACCTACTTTTCAACAACAATTCTGTTTCTGTGCGCATCAAAAAAGCACCGATTTCCAACATCCATGGCGCAGCAGGCAACCCCCATGGCACCCCGATGGCTTTGCGTATTTCTCTCATAAAATCCGTGTTTTTTAGTGGGTACGGTGAGCAGATGTTCACCGGCCCTTGCAAGTCTCCATTTTCTATTAAAAAATGAATCGCACGCACAAAATCAGTTTCATGGATCCACGACACGTATTGTTTCCCGCTCCCCGATGCCCCACCTAAAAACCGCCGACAAAGTGTCAAAAGCGTATGGAAGACGCCTCCTGTATCTGGACTCATCACCATCGCTGTACGCAGACATACGAGGCGCGTTCGGGGAGGACAACTTGCCACGGCTGCCTTTTCCCACGCTTCCGCGATCTGCACACTATAATCCCAACGTTGTAGTTTACCCGCATGCCGTGAGCAAATCATCCCCGTATGCTCGTCATTCGCGCGTTCGAGCGCATGGTCATAAATCGTCGCTGTACTCGATTGCAACCACAATGCAGGAACGCGCGTGCATTGGTGCATCACCTCCCCAAGCAATGATGTACTCACAATACGACTCTCCATCATTTGGCGGCGATTTTCCCGCGTATACCGGCAGTTTACACTTCGTCCTGCCAAATTTATGACGACATCTGCGCCATCGATGTGCGCAGCCCACGCACCGATCGTTTGACCGTCCCAATACATTTCATTTTCCCCACGCACATGACGCGTCAAAGTAACGATTTCCCAGCCTTGTCGTGCGCCATATCGACGAATCATGTTCCCTACCTGCCCGCTCCCCCCTGCTAAGACCAGTTTCATCTATAACCGCCCCCTTTTTTTATGCAAGCAAATGTTACGATGCACCGCTTGTGCCATCCCCCATCAGTAGCGAGTGTGCTCCCACGTATCCTACACTTTTTTTGATCTCTGCCCTGTGCGCTGCGTGACCGTCTTCCCATAAAGTGCATATGCTACGCCATGCGGAGTACAGAAGAAAGGTTGAATGCCCTATGTCCCCACGGGTTACGTTTTCGACGGCGCATTTTCCGCCAATGTCTCCCCCTTCCCACCTCCATGTCGGTCGCACTTTGTTGCGTCAATGGGGACTGCGCTCCCCTGCCTCTGTTTCGTTGAAATTCGGTTCGCACACGCAAGCCATCACACTCGTAGATAAAGCAAATTCTGCGTCAGTTTCTGCGAGTCCCACACTCGCCCAAACGTTAGGCATTCCGCCACATACGGTATTATGGATCACGTATCGTGCGTCCTCCAACACCGTTGTGCTTGGCCCGCTGCTGGGTCTTTTCTTCCCCCGGTTGCATACGTCCCATCCGCAACGTCTCTGCGCTTCGTCCACTGCATGGTGTCGAGAAGTCATCCGTGCCGCACACACCTATGGCGGTGTTGCTTTTTGTTTTGTACCACAAAAACTACGCCAAGGCAATGACACGACGATCGAAGGGTGGACGTACACGCAAAATCGCTGGCAACAAAAAACATTTCCCTTGCCCGATGCAATCCATAACCGCCTCACCTCCCGCAAGCAAGAACAGTCCCCCCTCGTACGCACCTGGATACACAAAGCAAAGGCGGTGCATGGCACGCACTATTGGAATGAAGCGTATTTAGATAAAACGACCGTGTTTGCAGCGTTACGCAAATCTCCTGCGATGCACCCGTATTTGCCCCAAACCGTCCGCTTTCGTGAGTATAGTGACCTCCAAATGATGCTTCGCACGCATCGTGTAGTGTTTATGAAGCCGAGTCGCGGTTCGTTAGGCAAAGGGATTTTTCGCATTACAAAACTAAAAAATGGACATTATCTGATGCAAAACAGTGACCATCTCCCCGACCACACGTTGCGGACGCTCCCAGACGTATATGCGTTGCTCAAACGTCGTCTGCGACAACAACCTTACATTCTCCAACAAGGGTTGACACTGGCGACCGTCCAACAGCGTCCGTTAGATTTTCGGGCCCTCGTCCAGCGGGGCGCACAAGGAACATGGGAGCTTACGTCACTCGTGGGCCGTCTATCCGGTACCCATCGTTTTGTGTCCAACGTCGCCAAAGGGGGCACAGTGTCCCCTGCACGTACACTCATTGCGCGCTTGCACGTCCCACCCGACAAAAAAACAACATTGTATCGTTCATTGCAAAAAGCCGCACTTGCCATCGCCCAGGCGACGGCAACATCACAAACAGCACATCTTGCCGAACTGGGCATTGATCTTGCCGTCGATTGCACGGGACGCATTTGGTTGCTGGAAGTCAATACAAAGCCTTCTAAAAACGAGGACGGCCGTCTGCCCAGTCGCATTGTCCGCCCCTCGATCGCACAGCTGTGGAAATACACACGGTACATCACGCACGTTACGACGAACGCCATGGCAGAACGTGCAGACAGATAAAGGAAAACGCTACAAAAAGGATGGAACCGTGTGTGATGTCGCATGAAACGCTTTGCCACGCCGATATTGGCGTTGTCGTCGCCCTACATGAACGCAATGTGTCGCTGCGCACAGGGAACACCACCGTGTTGCCGTTCACGGATTTTGTCTATTTGCGTTGGCTCACCGTGGGCGCTCCCCTGCTCGGCATGCGCATGATTGTCATCGGCAGTCGTATCACGCACACAGACGACCCGATCATCGGCTACACGTACGATCCGCATACCCACCACTGGACAAAAAAGCGGTACGCCGTCCCACTCCTGCTCTATGACCGCTACTTCCCTCCATCCCCCGAAGATCGTGCATCGGTCCCATCTCGTCGAATCGTGCATCCGTTTTCTGCGATACGTGCGAAACCGACACATCCCGCACCGCTCCGCTGGCTTTGCAACCCCGTACCAGACAAATACACCGTATACAAGTTGTTGAAAAATGACAGTGAAATCGCTTCATGGTTGCCTCACACGCAGCTTTATCACAGCATAAAAACATTCGAAACCATGTTGGATGCACATCGTGCACTCATCTTAAAACCTGCGCAGGGGATGCAAGGACACGGAATACTGCGGCTCGAACGCCATTCCCCTCGCGGAGCACATTTTCCCACCTATACACTTTCCGGGGGCACAAGGCGTTCGTCTCCCCAGGCACTTCCGACACGCTGGCATCGCGTGCAAGATGTTGCACGCCATGTGCAGTCTCTTTATCGAAACAAAACGTTTCTCGTACAACAAGCATTGCCCCTCAATACGGAAGACGATTGTCCCGCGGATGTCCGTGTACTCATCCAAAAAAATGGGAGCGGTGCGTGGCACATGACTGGCGCCGTTGCACGCATCGGTTCGGTAGGGGCACTCACGTCCAATTTGCATCAAGGCGGAATACCCCAAGAGGCGTCTGTATTTTTGAAGAAGCATTGTCCGCATGTTTCTAGCGATGCACTATGTGCGACGTTGGCGATGCGATCACAGCAGATAGCGACACGGTTGGAGCAACAAATCGGCCCACTGCTCGAATTGGGGTTGGATTTTGGAGTGTCTCGATACGGGAACGTATGGTTGCTCGAAGCCAATGGAAAACCAGGGCGTCACGCCTTCGTCCACACATTTCCACTTGCCAAAACACGAGAAGCGTTCACCCTCCCCTTGCATTATGCACAGTATACATTGAACAGACAGCATAGAGGAGGCGCGTTTGATGCCCGTGACGTTTAGCCATATCCACTTTGACAACAACAAGCGGAAAAACACCGTTTATGTCAGCCCCGCTGTCGCCAAACAACTTCGCTTAAAAGGAAAGCGTACGGTCGCTCTCGCCCTCGGAAATCGCCAATATCGTTCCCACGTGCAGACGTATCGGCGCAAAGGACGCCATCTGCTCCTCCCAAAAACCGTGCACACCGCCATTCGCGCACCGTTGCCAGGGCGCATGATGGTGGCAACCGATGTCACACGCCGGCGCATCCGCATCGGGCCTTTGATCGGCATTTTAACGAATGGCATCGTTCATCCGACCCATCCATTCGGGACGCGCACACCATTTTTGCGAGAAATCTTGTTGCACAGCCCTGGAAAAGCATACGCTTTTGCGTTTACGCCACGTGATGTGCACTGGCAACAACAAACGGTGACTGGGATGTTTGCCAATCCACAAGGGGGCTGGCTGCGGCTCAATGTCCCGCTCCCCGATGTCGTATACAATCGGTTGGCCAGTCGCCAAGCAGACCGTTCACCCGCGATTTTGGCATTAAAACATCGCCTGATTCGACAGCGAATCCCTTTCTTTAATTGGAGTTTTTATAACAAATCCGATGTGTATCGGTTGCTCGCACAACAAGAAGATATCAAACGATATTTGCCACAGTCGTTGATCCGTCCTTCTGCCTCCCAATTTCAGGCAATGCTCAAAAAACATCCCTTTCTCTATGTCAAACCGACAACTGGAAGTTTGGGAAAAGGCATTTTTCGCGTGGCTACGACCCCCCGTGGGTATACCGTCCGCTCCCGTATCGCGTCTACAAACATGGTTTTTCGCTTTGCAACGTTTGCTTCCATGTGGAAACACCTCACCCGCGGGCAAGGACGGTTGCATGCGGTCGTCGTCCAACAAGGCATCCGTCTCCTCGCACTCGAAGGCCGTCCGATCGATTTTCGTGTGCATCTCATGCGGGACGAAACCAATGCATGGGTTGTCAGTGGCATGGGCTGCAAAAAGGCGGGAAAGGGCAGCATCACGACGCACATTCGCAATGGGGGCACGTTGTTGACACCCGAAACGGCCTTATGGTCGCTCTTTGGAGAACGTGCAGATGCGCTGCTCACGAAGATAAAAGACGTTTGTATACAGCTAGCACAGGCGATCGTTCGGCGCTCCACACACCATATCGGGGAACTCGGCTTTGACATCGGCGTGGACGAAGACGAGAACATCTGGATGTTTGAAGTGAATGCCAAACCGGGGCACTCCATCTTTAAGCACCCTGCATTGCGTGAAGAAGGAAAACGAACGTTGTCTTTGTTTTATGCGCATTGTTTGTACTTGGCAAAATTCAAACGCCAAGGGGGTCAAAAACGATGAACACGCCTCTTACACCGCCAAACACGACAAATACGCCAAAACCCGTCGTCGCCATCTTAACGTATCGTGACCACACACGCATGTTCCGGGGAGATCGTGCGCATTTTATCGCCTTGCTCGCCAAAGCAAAGCAACACGGCATCACTGCCTACATCGTGACGCACGATGCGCTCGACATGCGTCGCCGCGGACTCATTCAAGGGTATCGTTACATGCCCGCTCAACGGCGCTGGGTCCAATCTGCGCTTCCCTTCCCCGCCATCGTATACAACCGCATCCCCTATCGTAAATTCGAACAATTGCCCGCTGTACAACAACTCATCACAGCATGTTTGTATCATCCGCACATCCATTTTTTTAACCCTGGGTTTATTAGCAAATGGAAGTTATTTGAATGGATCACGTCTTCTTCGACGCTACGGGCATCCGTGCCAGAAACGGTGTATCTCCAGCAATTGTCCGATCTTACACGCATGTGTCGCCGTCATCGTCTCCTTTACGTCAAACCGATCAAAGGAAAAGCAGGCAAGGGCATCATGCGCATCCAACAACAAGACGGCCAGTACATGCTCACCATCCAAAACGACAGCGACACCCAAACGACCTCCTATGATACGATCGCCCAACTGTACGACGGCATGCGCAAACTCATGCGCATGAAGGAGTACATCGTCCAGCAAGGCATCCGTCTCGCACACGCACACGAACGTCCATTTGATATACGTACGTTAATTCAAAAAAATGCACGTGGCCAGTGGAGCGTTTCGGGTGTCGGGGCGCGCATCGCAGGGGTGCGGAGCATTACGACGCATGTGCCCCGTGGCGGAACGATCGCACGTCCGTTGCCATTGTTGGCTACGTTATTCGGGGAGAAAAAAAGTCTCGCTATTTTGCAACGTGTGCAAAAAAAATCATTGCAACTCGCTGCGCACATCGAACGACACACAGGGCATACGTGGGGAGAAATGTCGATGGACATCGGGATCGATCGCCAAGGAAAACTGTGGTTTTTTGAGGCGAATGCCAAACCGATGAAATTTAATGAACCGCATATTCGCCAAAAATCGTTGGATCGTCTCATGCAATACTGGCACTACTTGGCAATGCATCCCCCAAAGCGCACGATGATCGCATCATGGCGATCGCAACAAAGGAGGCGTTGGCCATCGCCCCGCTCTCGCTAGGCATACTCACCTTGTACCTCAAAAATAAGCGGATGGAAGAGCGTGTTTTTTTTCAGCGTCTCATCGCCCGTGCCCACTCCTTACACATCGATGCGTACGTTTTTGATCCCGAAGATGTGCATACTTCGCCCCCAAAAGTACGAGCAAACGTATACGAAATTGCCCGACAAAAATGGGTTCGTATGTGGAAGCCCCTCCCCCAGCTCGTTTTTGACCGCTGTCGGTTGCAACACCACCCAAAATTCAAAAAAGTAACCGCATTTCGCCAAGCACACCCCGAGTTGCAATGGCTAAATCGTCCGCTCGGGAACAAATGGACCGTATACCGCCGTCTCGTAGGGGATCCGCTCATTCGCCCCCATTTGCCTGAAACCGTGCTGTATACCGACTTTGCTTCGGTCGCCCGTTTTAGTCAGCGACATCCCCGTGTATTCGTGAAGCCGATTCACGGCACAGGAGGCCGTGGCGTCGTCTGCCTACAACGCAAAAAGGATACTCGCAGTTACCACATATGGGGACGAGATCAAGCCCGCAAACACGTCCATCACGTGTCGGCGTCTCCCCAAGAAACAATACGTTTGCTCACAGCGATCGAAAGAGGTGCGCCGTGCGTGGTGCAACAAGGCATCGATGTGACGCTACCGGATGGACGTGTACACGACTTTCGCTTGCTCATGCAAAAAAACGATCAAGGGGCTTGGGGTGTGACAGGGTGTGCGGGACGGATTGGGGCCATCGAAAGTATCACATCCAACTTACATGGTGGCGGGCAGGCGATCGTCGCCGAAACGTTGCTCAAAAAAAAGGGGCATCCCCCTCGCATGTGCACACGCATCCTCACCGAAATGGAAACGCTCGGTTCCCGCATCGTCAGACGTCTCGATCGCAAAACGCATACGTTGTGTGAACTCGCATTAGACATCGCCGTCGACCCGCAAGGAAAATCGTGGTTACTCGAAGTCAATCCAAAGCCGTCTCGGGATATTTTTCGCCGTATTCATGCGATGCCTGTCTATACACAATCGATTGACTACTTGCTCGGGTATGCAAAATGGAAGATACAACAGCAAACGTCTTTTAAAGAAACCCACGCATAGTCGAAATGCGGTTAAATATAGGCTTGTTCTTTCATGCTGACGTATCGTTGTTGCCCGATAATGAGATGGTCATGCATCGAAACGCCAAGGAGGATACCCACCTCTTGCAGTCGTTTGGTCATGGCGATGTCCGCCTGACTCGGCGTGGGATCTCCGCTCGGATGATTGTGTACGCAAATCAAGGCGGTGGCACTGCGTTTTAGGGCAAGGCGAAACACATCCCGCGGGGAAACGAGTGTCTGGTCCACCGTGCCAATGGAGATCGTTTCCCGTGAAATCAGCCGACATTTGGTGTCCAGAAACAAGCAAACAAAGTGTTCCTGTTGCAATCCGCGCATTTCTTCCATCACCAAGGCGCTGACCTCTTGTGGGTTGCGCAAAGCAGGACGCATGCCGATCGTTGTTTTGACGGTGCGCTTTCCTAACTCGAGGGCGGCATGAATATGCAACGCCTTGGCGGTGCCGATTCCTTTGCACGCTTGTAACTGTTCAACCGTGCTTTCACTGAGCCCTTGTAGCCCACCACACACGTGCAACAAGCGGTGTGCCAGTGCCAAAGCAGATTCCTTGGCAGTGCCTGTACGCAGTAAAATCGCGAGTAATTCGGCGTGACTGAGACTGATAGCCCCTTGGGTGAGCATCCGTTCGCGGGGGCGCTCATCTAAGGGCATGTCATGAATACGGATCGGTTCACTCATGGCGTATTTTCACCTTGTCCTTATGTGATCTGTATGTGGCGTGCTTTGAAGGGGAGTGCTGTGCGACACGGACACTGCTTCCTGCATGAAAAATGTATGTTCCAATGCAACATACCGGAGCATCTGCTGTTGGATGTCCCAAAGGTAACGTCGCAACGGGCGTTTGGTGTATGCCTCCCATGCTTCGGATGCGCGAATAAAACAATCGTCCATCTTTGCGTGCACAGGATTGCGTCGTGGCGCAGTCGCCTGCGGAAGCAAGGCGGATGATTTTTGTGCTAGTACAACATGGGCTTGTACGAACGATGGCACGCTCGTCTCCACGGTACGTTCGACTTCTTTAGAAAGTAGTCGTGCGCTGCTTTGTGTACTATACCACTGCATGACATGACGGTTTTGTGTAATAAAGTCGGGAATGTCTGATCTGGGCAATGCTGCAACACGCTGGACGGCCGCTGCAAGGGGCCACTCCCATCCTTTGACGAGTACTTCTGCATCGACTTGTCGAAGCATATGACCAAACGCGATCGCTTGGTTGCGGTCAGGAATCACCGCACCGTATACGCGGTACGGGGATGTCGCACTCATCACAGCCGCCACCCCTCGGGCGTGCAACTGCCGCATACGTTCGCGTGCACCGGATTGTTGACGGAACACGCCATATTGAATCACATACAAAGAAGGCGATTGACCCTCGGTCGTCATTTTAGGGGAGGCCTTTTGTGGCGCTATCAAGGTCGTCGTCTCCTGCGCATGTTCCTCGACCGTCACGGGCACAGAAACGGGCACTGCTGCATCAATAGGAGAAGACGAGCGAGCAACAGGTGGCGAAGGTGTGGCGGTCTCCGCGGCGAGCGAAAGCAGTGCAGAGCCGAACAATACCCCTGTGACGACAGCGGCAATCCCCGAACCGAGCATCGTGCCCCATATTGGGGAAGGGAAAGCACGTTTTTTTGCATATTGCACAGGGGCTAAAGAGACTACATCCCCAATGGCATCTTCCACCGTACTATCTTCAACAGGGGTGTCGTTCGCCCGATGTGCATGTGCGCTGTTCGTCGTAGACACTATACCAGTGTCGTAGGCAGTGGCTTGGGATGTCTGTTCGTCAACAGGAAGCGCATCTGGGGGCAGTAAAAAAGAATCTGCGAGCGACCGATCCAACGCGTCGTCCAACCCCTTCGAAGCTGTTCGCGGATCGGGCATGGATGCTCCGCGTATGTGCATCATCATCGTACACACACCTCCAGTGTGAATGGATCCATGGGGAACACGAATCCCTTATTGAAAACATACAGACAGTCGACTTCCCTTTGCGCACATGCAAATGGCGGTTTCATCGATCGCTTGTATGTATTACTATTGAGCGTACCGCTATCAAGCCCATCACACGCATAAACATGCGCAAAAAAGCGCTTGTTTACGGCAAGGTGATTTTTTACAAATCGGTTTATCGAGGCGCCCTTGAAATACAGAGTCGTATAAAGCGTATGCGACATCACACACACATATGCATGCCCCTACATGATCATGATATGCACGAACAAAGAGGAAAAAAAATTCATGTGCGCTCCCTCCCACTGTCTTATCGAACACCAGTTTACCAAACGTTTATTCGCTTGTCAACAGAAAAGAACCGTTCGTTCATATTTATGCGCAGGTATGCTCGAAAGTTTGGTCTCTTCTGCTCACTTTCCTATTTTTGTAACCGATAAACTGCATAGACGACTATGTAGCCGTTTTTGGGAATACTGTATTTAGCAAGCATGAGGAGGGATTCGTTTTGGATAGCGCAACGCATTTGGTCATGGGGATCGCTTTGGGCGGACTCGCCCAGCTCCATCCCGCCATCGCACAGGATCCTACCGTCGCCACTGCCGTGTTGATCGGGACTGTCGTGGGCTCACAAGCACCGGATTTTGATGCGCTCTCTCGGTTGCGTGGAAACCGTTCATATATGCGCCATCACCGTGGGATTTCGCATGCGCTTCCGCTGGGATTTTTGTGGACCGCACTCATCGTACTCTTCTTGCGTTTTTCCTTTCCATCTGTCCCCCTCGCTCCACTGATTTTTTGGGTCGGTGTGGCAGTATATGTGCACATTTTTATCGATTTGTTCAACAGTTATGGGACACAAGCGTTACGCCCTTGGAGCAAACGATGGGTGGCTTGGGACGTGCTCCACATTTTTGATCCATTCTTGTTCGGCATGCACGTGGTCGCGATCGGGCTTTGGGCAACGGGAACGTTGCACGGTTCAAGCATATTTCCTGCTTTGTACACGGCACTCCCCATCTATTTGATCGCCAAAGTGTGGCAACATCATCGCCACTGTCACCGTGCACGAACCACCATTTCCCTGCATGATCGTTGTGTCGTGTTGCCTACGATGCACCCATTTCGGTGGACCCTCTTGGTGCAACATCGCGATCAAACGTACACGCTCAGCGATTGGCCACGCCAAAACGGATTCTCCTCCGTAGTTACATACCGCAGCGCAACAACGCCCCTCGTGATGCAATCAAAAACGCATCCCGATGTCAATGCCTTTTTGTCTTTTAGTCGATTTCCCTGCGCATCTGTTGAACACTTTGGCGAAGACACGGTCATTTGGTGGCGTGATTTGCGGTATGTGCACCGACAACAGTATCCTTTGGTGGCTGTCGTACGCTATAATAAGCATGGAGAAGTGCTGTGGAGTGATGTCGGCTGGATCAGTCGCAAACGTTTTGAAAAACAAAACGAATCGCTTTTTGATGTCGCCCCCTCTTCTTGAAACGTAACCCCTTTTTTTGATTTCCTACATTGTCGCTTACGGAGGCTTTCAGATGAGTCGCACGCTATCTCTTTTTTTTGTGCTTGTAAGTGTCGGACTGCTTATTGCGTCGGGGATTGCTTTGAGTTATTTTGCAGCAGGCATCTCTTTGATTTGCTTGATTGGGAGTTTTGTCGTCACAGGAATTGGTCTTGCAATCAAACGTGCACGAACGACTGCAAAATCGTCGTGAATGTATGCGTAGCAACTCTATAAACCGTATCATGCCGGTAAGCACAAGTAAAAAACAACCTGTTTACGGCAAAATGATTTTTTTAGAAATAGGTTTATAGAGTTCCCCTGTACTGTACTCATTTCGCACACCCTTCCCCCCAATACACTTTTCATCACACAAAAAAAGCCCTCCCCCACACGTGTCACCACGACAAGTCGGATTGGTGCTTTTTCAAGTATCCCTATATACTTTCGCACACGAATCGTGCGCGCTATCGCCTACACCTTTCTGCTACGTACGCCTCTTTATTGCGCAACAGGAAAGTACTTCGCCTCATATGCGGCAATGCGTTCCTCATGGAGAAGTGTTTGCTCAATGTCATCTCGTCCTTCAAGCAACACCAAGCGACGATGGTCATCCAATGCAAAAGACGTAGACCATCCATGTGCATCGGTGATTGTGCATTGTTGCAAATCTACAGTCAAGGCGTACGACGGCAAGGTCGTCGTCTTCTCGAACAAATCATCGATAGTTTGTTCGGACAAGGTGATGGGAAGCAGTCCATTCTTGAAGCAGTTGTTATAAAAAATGTCCGCAAAAGACGGCGCAATGATGACGCGAAATCCATAATCTGCAATTGCCCATGGCGCATGTTCACGCGACGAACCACACCCGAAGTTTGCCCGTGACAATAAAATGGATACGCCATCATACTGTGGTAAATTGAGTGAAAATGTCGGTATTTTCTCGCCTTCTGGGGTAAATCTCCACTCATAAAACAAATACTGTCCGAATCCGGTACGCTCGATGCGTTTCAAAAACTGTTTGGGGATGATCGCATCCGTATCGACATTGACCCGATCGACAGGCCCCACACGCCCCGTATGTGTGACAAATGGTTTCATCGTCGCTTCTTCCTCTCCTTTTGTAAAAAGATAGCATTATACGTGAGCAACCGTGCGTATTTCCCAATCCCGTACGTCAACAAAGTGTCCACGAATCGCAGCGGCCGCCGCCATCTCTGGAGAGACGAGGTGTGTACGCCCCCCGCGTCCTTGACGCCCTTCAAAGTTGCGGTTGGAGGTCGAAGCACACCGTTCCCCTGGGGCGAGCACGTCTGGATTCATCGCCAAACACATGCTACATCCTGCATCGCGCCACTCAAACCCCGCTTCAATAAAAATACGATCTAGCCCTTCTTGCTCGGCTTGCAGTTTCACTTGCCCACTGCCTGGAACGACCATCGCATGCACATGCGACGCCACCGTATACCCTTGGGCAATCTGCGCAGCAGCACGCAAATCTTCGATCCGTCCGTTGGTACATGATCCGATGAATACGCGATCAATCCGAATGTCTGTCATCTTTGTTCCTGGTGTCAAATCCATGTACGCCAGGGCGTCTTTGGCGGCTTTGCGTGCATTGGCTGTCGCAAATTGCTCAGGGTCGGGTACCGATGCCAAAATATGCGTCCCCATGCCAGGACTCGTTCCCCATGTGACTTGCGGGAGCAACGCAGACGCATCGAATGTCACCGTCGCATCATATGTCGCCCCTTCATCCGTCACATATTGTTTCCACGTCTCTACAACATCCGCATACGCTTCGCCCTGTGGCACGTGTGCACGTCCTTTTAGGTAGGCGAACGTCGTCTCGTCTGGGGCGATCATCCCTGCGCGGGCGCCTGCTTCGATCGACATGTTGCAGACGGTCATACGTTGTTCCATCGTCAACGCACGAATTGCTTCTCCCGTATACTCAATCACGTATCCCGTTGCAAAATCCGTGCCATGGGCTGCAATGATGCCGAGTATCAAATCTTTCGCCGTCACCCCGATGCCCAATTTCCCTTCGATGCGTACTTCCATCGTCTTCGGGCGCGCTTGTTGCAAACACTGTGTCGCCAGTACGTGCTCAACTTCGGACGTCCCGATGCCAAACGCCAACGCTCCGAACGCGCCGTGTGTCGACGTGTGCGAATCGCCACAAACAATCGTCTTCCCGGGATGCGTCAGCCCAATCTCAGGCCCCATCACGTGCACGACTCCTTGTTCTTGGGCATGCAAATCATACAACGTCACGCCAAAATCATGCGCATTTTTTGTGAGTGTATCAATTTGTTGCCGTGAAATCGGGTCGGTAATGTGGAAACGGTCTTTCGTCGGCACGTTGTGATCCATCGTCGCAAACGTCAGATCCGGACGGCGCACCCGTCTTCCTGCCAGCCGCAGTCCCTCAAACGCCTGCGGACTCGTCACTTCGTGCACGAGATGCAAATCGATATACAAAATACTCGGCTTTCCTTCTTCTTGGAATATGACATGCCGATCCCAAATTTTAGCAAACATCGTCTGTGGACGCATGGTCGTGCCACCCTCCTCTTGAATATCACGGACGCTCCCTCCGTGCTCACGGTTCCTCTAAATTAAAACACAGATTCGTATTGGCAAAAAAATGACGCAATATCGACATGATTATAGCAAATAGCAATCTGGACGGCGATCCGAAAAAATAGGAATTTGCTGCCGCACGTGCGCACACTGGTCTACATCGACATCAACGACGACGATCGCTTCTTCGTCTGCCGCAGCTCCGAGGACGTCCCCCCAGGGAGAAATGACTTGGGAATGCCCACCAAAGCGTTCCTCCCCGCTTTCGCCGACACGGTTGCATGCCACGATAAACACTTGGTTTTCAATTGCACGCGCACGCAACAATGCGTTCCAATGCGCCAATCGCGCCATGGGCCACTGTGCCACACAAAAAATAACTTGTGCCCCTTGCAATGCCAACGTGCGCATCAGTTCAGGAAACCGCAAATCATAACAAATGGTGAGCCCCACGTGTACGCCATCGAGCGTCGTCTGTCCCAGTGCATTTCCCGGTTGCAAATAGCGGTGTTCGTCCATGAGACGAAACAAATGCACCTTGTCATAAGACGTGCGCACTGTCCCCTCACGATCATACACGAACGTCGTATTGTACCATGCGTGCGCATGCGGACGGGAGATCGATCCTGCGACAAGATGTACGCCGTGTTCCTTGGCAAACTGACCCATGGACGCATGAATCGCCTCCGTACGCAGTCCTCCTAACGTCGCAAGACGATCAAGGGCGTAGCCCGTATTCCACATCTCCGGCAACACGAGCACATCGGGATGATGTGCAACAACCGCCTGTCGCATCGTTGCCAATACGTGCGCTTCATTCCATTGCGGTTCGCCTTGGCGCACATCGATTTGGAGCAATGCGATACGCAACGAACGTCCCTCCTCCGCACCGCGTATATTCCGCTACGTTTGCGTTTATGTTTCATTATACCAACAAACGTAGCGCTGTGCCACACACGAGAGGCATGCTTAGGACATTCATCCCTTTCCATGCTATAATCGGAACAGGACAATTTCACCCGCACATTGCCTGTTGTTTGGCGAATGTAGCTAACTTTTTGTGCAGGGCTGTTTTTTTCAAACGCATTGGCACTGTCTTGAACTTGACGCTGGAGGAACACCGATGCCCCTCGCTACACCAGATTGGCTCGCCCATGCCAATGAATTGCGCCGTCGCATTTTGCTCGTATGCGGATATTTTCTCCTCATGGTCGTACTCGCACTCACATGGGTCAACCCATTGTTGTACTGGCTTACGGCAGATTTGTCCCAAAAACTACAATTTTTAGGGCCCACAGACATTTTGTGGGTGTACTTGCTTTTGTGTGCGGTGAGCGCACTCGTATTGACGATCCCCATCGCGGCGTATCACGTGTGGCGGTTTGTCGCCCCGGGTCTGCATCCCCACGAGCGACGGGTGACGCTCTTGTACATCCCAGCGTTGACCGTCCTCTTTATTTTGGGATTGTCGTTTGGATATGGCATCGTGTACCCGATGGTGCTTGCATTTTTAACCCATCTTGCAGAGGATCAGTTTATTCTCAACTATACTGCGGAGCGATACTTTCACTTTATTTTTACGATGACGGTGCCCTTTGGCTTTCTGTTTGAGATGCCTGCGGTCATGATGTTTCTCACAAAACTGCGCATCGTCAACCCGCGCAAACTTGCGTCCATGCGCAAACAAGCGTATTTTATCCTCATTCTCGTGGCGGTGACATTGACCCCCCCAGATCTACTCTCCGATGTCCTCGTCATCGTGCCTTTGCTCCTCCTCTATGAAGGGAGCATTGCTTTGTCTCGCCTCGTGTACCGCCCAGAAAACGACGTGTCATGAAGAAAATCCTCCTTGTTGCGCAAAAGCGATTCCTTCGTGCCATCCATCGGTGTGCCCTTCCCCCGTTCCTAAAAAAAATTTTTTTCGTAATCCCCCTTTCACCCGTTGCACCATTCAATGATGCGTAGTATAATATTTTCATAACAACACGATTTGAACGCCAGCGTATTGATGAGGAAGCACCGCTCCATCTGCTGAGATGCAGGTGAGTCGTGCTTTCTTTATTTTATTTGTATGCCCGTTAAACCAAAAAACTCCTTCTTAAAGAGAGCCCGGCACCTGAAAAAATCGATTCCTTCATCACAGTCGAAAAAGCCGAAGAAAACGACGTAGAAATGCCCCTGTACCTTTTTCAAGAATTAAATAGCGAACGATGTCGCGATGCGCTGTATCCGTATGTTTTCCGGTCAAAAGCAAGTGCTTTTGCTCTGTACGCACAGCCCTTGATATGGTAAACTATGAATGCATACTGGACCATTCATGAATGTGTGATTCATTGCACAACACGAACCATGGATTTCTGCGTTCCTATCCATCCGTACGTATTCAAAGACCGTTTTGGTGGTGAAGATTTTGCGCGTAAGCACAACGTACGAAGGGGCAGCACGTATCCAACGATTGCCCACCCAGTTTTTTTCGACCTTGGTACAACAAGTACAACAGCATCTCGCCAACGGACGCGATATGATCAATCTCGGGCAAGGGAATCCGGACTTGCCAACGCCTCCGCACATCGTCAATGCGTTACAACAAGCGAGTACCCGTGCATCGTTTCATCGATACGCCCCTTTTCACGGACACGATTTCCTCAAAGAAGCCATTTGCCGACGATATGCGGCGGACTTTGGTGTCGTGCTTGATCCGAGTGAGGTGGCGATTTTGTTCGGGGGGAAAACTGGGCTGGTAGAAATCAGTACCATTTTACTGAACCCCGGCGACGTTTGTCTCGTGCCCGATCCCGGGTATCCCGACTATGCATCTGGTGTTGCCTTAGCAGGAGGACGGATGGTGCGCATGCCGCTCTGTGCGTCCCACGATTATTTACCCGATTTTTCCGCCTTACATGCACACGATGTTGCCCACGCCAAGCTGATGTTTCTCAACTACCCGAACAATCCCACGGCTACGGTCGCCCCCGCTGCTTTTTATGCGCATGCGGTAGAATGGGCTGCCCAACGCGGCATTGCGATCGTTGCCGATTTCGCCTATGGTGCACTCACCTTTGACGGAGTGCGGGCACCGAGTTTTTTGGCGACTGCGGGAGCACGTGAAGTCGGGATCGAAGTGTATACGTTATCCAAAACGTACAACATGGCCGGCTGGAGAGTCGGTTTTGCCTTAGGCAATCGTTCACTCATTCGACTCATCGAACAACTACAAGAACATATGTACGTAAGTTTGTTTGGTGCGGTACAGTGGGCTGCGGCAGAGGCGTTGAACGGCCCACAAGACAGCGTCAAAACACTCGTCGACACGTACACGCAACGGCGGGATGTGTGGCACAAAGCGATCGAACAAATCGGGTGGCAAGGCGTCAAAAAGAGCGCAGGGTCTTTTTTTAGTTGGTTGCCTGTTCCTCCCAAGATGGATTCTTTGTCCTTTGCAAGGCGGCTTATTGAAGACGCAGGTGTCGTCGTCGCGCCAGGACGTGGCTTTGGTGCCCACGGCGAAGGATTCGTTCGCGTTGCGTTACTTTCCTCGCAAGCACGATTGCAAGAAGCGGCTGCGCGCATCGGGGCGTTGCATCTTTGGGATGCCTAATTGTACTTTGGATCACACGGGATACCAGCGGGGAACAAGAGGACAACTTGCGGTGATGTCATTGTAGGGTTGGTTATAGATGGTGAGGAGGATTTTTATGTTGCACGTATGGTTTGACCTCGATGATACGCTCATACATTGTAATTTATATTACGATCACGTGCTCGATGCGTTTGCCCAGCAGGTGGCCTTTTGGTTCGAAGGACGTTTCTCCTATGCACACATCCGTGCATTGCAACAACAAATCGACCTCAACGGCGTTGCCATCCATGGATTTACCGCAGATCATTTTCCGGATACCCTCGTGGAGACGTATCGGACGTTATGTACCCAAACGAAGACGACGCCTCGTATACAATATATGGAATGGCTCGAACAATGCGGTTATTCCGTGTATGACAGTGCTTTTGCATTGTACCCCGATGCGATCGAAACGTTGCAGGCGTTGCAGCAAGCAGGATTTACGCTGTCTTTGTATACGGGAGGCAATGTGGAGATCCAACATCGCAAAGTAGCCAAACATGGCCTCAATGCATTTTTCCAAGACCGCATCTACGTCGCACAGCACAAAAACGCCACGTCGCTCGAACATTTACTCCATACACACGACATCGATCGTGCCCGTACGTGGATGGTGGGCAACAGCACGCGCAGCGACATCGTTCCCGCGATCCAATGTGGCATCGGAGCCGTATACGTGCCCCCCCTCACCACATGGGTGTACGATGCATTGCACGTCCCTCCCCCGCTCGAAAGCGCGCGGTGGTTGTGCGCCAAGCGGTTGCGTGACGTCGTCGGCACGCTGTATGCCTGTGCCACACCGCACGGGGGCCCACAGCAAAGCCCGATCAAAGAGGTGCTTGTATGAGTCTCCCCCAGCGCATCGTCGTAAAAATTGGGAGCAGTTCATTAACGTCCTCACAAGGAGGGTTGTTGCGCACGGCGCTCGACTTTTACGTGGAAGAAATCGTACATTGTCGCCAACACGGCATCGACGTCGTCCTCGTCACTTCTGGCGCAGTCGCTGCGGGCTATGCGTCACTCGGGTTTGCGATGCGTCCCCAAACAATGCACGAAAAACAGGCGTCTGCGGCCGTGGGGCAAGCGTTGCTCATGCAAGCGTACAACGAATCGCTCCAACGACACCAGCTCATCGGGGCACAGTTACTGTTAAACCGGGGAGATTTTTCCGATCGCAAACGCATGCAACACGCCCAAGCGACACTCGATGCGTTGTTGCAACGGCGTGTATTGCCCATCATCAACGAAAACGATACGACCTCTATCGCCGAACTCACATTCGGGGACAACGACCGCCTGTCCGCACTCGTGGCAAACTTGATCAAAGCTCACGGATTGCTCATGATTACAGACATGGATGGGTTGTATACCGCAGACCCACGCAAAGATGCTGACGCACAAAAAATCGAACACGTTTCTCACATCGATGAAACGGTATGGCATATGGCAGGGGGGGCAGGAAGTGACGTTGGCACTGGGGGCATGCGCAGCAAGCTGGCGGCCGCGCGCATTGCGATGCAGGGAGGAGTTCGTGTTTTTGTAGGAAAAGTATGTACATCTGGGGCGTTGCTCCGCACGGTAGCTGGACACGGGGAGGGGACGTACTTTGATCCCACAGACCATACGCTATCGATAAAAAAACAGTGGATCGGCTTTCACTCGTTTCCGCAAGGGCGCATCGTCGTCGATGATGGGGCGATCCATGCGTTGACCGGCGGTGGGAAAAGTTTGTTGCCTGCTGGCGTGTTGTCTGTGGTCGAGGAGTTTCACCCCGGAGATATCGTAGAAGTCAGCGATACCCAAGGAAAAGTCATCGGTCGCGGGATCGTCAACTATGCGGCTTGGCAACTGCGTGCCGTCGCGCGGTTGTCTACCGCAGAAGTCGCCCAACGGATCGACGTCAGTCGCGTTGAAGTCATTCACCGCGACGATTGGGTGACCCACGAAGCTTTTTAGCACCCGTAGCGATACATCGAGTTTTATCCATGACAATATATGTAAGATGAAGGAAGATGAAAGGAGTCAAAAATATGTCCGTTCCGATTCGTACGTTGGCGTTGCGTGCGCGTGCGGCGGTATCCGTTCTCGGTACCCAAACCACTAACGCCAAACATGAAGCGTTGCAGGCGATTGCCGATCGTTTGGTGCATCACATCCCTTTCCTGTTGCAAGAAAACGAACGGGATCTCCATGAAGGGCGTCAAAATGGCCTTTCCCCCTCCCTATTGGATCGTCTCACCCTGACCCCAGCGCGCATTGAAGCGATGTCCGAGGGCATCCATGCCGTGATCGCCTTGCCTGATCCGATCGGCGAAATCGTACATACGATGTTACGCCCCAACGGCTTATTTATTCGCCAAATACGCGTTCCCCTCGGCCTCATCGGCATGATCTACGAATCCCGCCCCAATGTGACGATCGATGCGATCGCACTTTGTTTAAAGACGGGAAATGCGGTGTTGTTGCGCGGAGGCACGGCTGCGCACTACTCCAATGTCGCCCTCGTCAAACTCGTCCACGACGCTTTGTCTTCTACGCCATTGCCTTCTGATGCTGTCCAGCTCGTCACCGATGGCGATCGCCACGCGATCGATGACATGCTTCGTTTGACTGGCGTGATCGATTGCGTCATTCCACGCGGAGGGGCTGCGCTCATCGACCATTGTGTGCGCCACGCCCATGTGCCCATTATTGAAACGGGAGCAGGCATTTGTCATACGTATGTCGATGCGTCTGCCGACGTGGAGATGGCAATGGCGATCGCATGCAACGCCAAAGTCCAACGTCCGTCCGTCTGCAATGCAATGGAAACGTTGCTCGTGCACGAAACATTTGCCAAATTACACTTGCCACACCTTGTCGAAACGTTCCAAACGCACGGGGTGACGCTCCGTGGCGACCCTCAGGCGATGCAACTCGTTCCTGGTTTATCTTTGGCAACGTCAGAAAACTTCGCTACGGAATACAACGACCTCATCTTAAACATACGGGTGGTTGCAAATTTAGAAGAAGCATTGGCGCATATCGCCACATATGGTACCCGCCATTCCGAATGCATCGTCACGCAAGACGAATTGCATGCCCAACGCTTTTTGTCCACCGTCGATGCGGCTGTCGTGTATCACAACGCCTCAACGCGCTTTACGGACGGTTTTGAGTTCGGGTTTGGGGCCGAAATTGGCATCAGCACCCAAAAGTTACATGCCCGTGGTCCAATGGGATTGCCCGCACTGACATCCACAAAATACGTCGTCCATGGAAATGGGCATATTCGCACATAAGTGAGATTCCAACCCCTAAGGAGGCCGTTGCCTTGACATCCTCGCCATCCACACCGCCGTCTGCTACGGAACCCCGTGTCGGAAACATCGTCTTCCTTGGGGCAGGGGCGATGAGTGAAGCGTTACTTCGCGGTTTTGTTTATAAGGGGGGCATTTCCCCCACACAAATCTCGGTGACGAATCGTACGAATGCGGCACGCCTGCATGCGTTGCATGAGACGTATGGTGTGCACGCTTGTACGACGCGTGCGGGCGTCCATGCCGCATTGCACGAAGCCGACATCGTTTTCCTCGCCACGAAGCCCAAAGATGCAGACGAGGCGTTGCAATCTCTTCGCACCGCTCTCCCCGCCCATGCCTTGCTCGTCTCTGTGGCGGCTGGGGTGACCATCTCCCGCATGCAAACAATCGTCGGTCCCCTGCAACCGATCATCCGCACGATGCCCAACACGTCCTGTGCAACGGGTCATGGCGTGACGGCGTGGGCCCCGAGCGAAGCCGTGACCGCCCACCACGGTTCCCTCATCAAAACGTTGCTCGCTACCATAGGCATCGTCGAAAAAGTGCCAGAATCGTTGCTCAACGCCATCACTGCGGTATCGGGGTCTGGTCCCGCATACGTATACTATGTCATGGAAGCGATGGTCGCAGGAGCCATCGCACAAGGCATCGCACCAGAGCAAGCGCAACTGCTCGTCCTGCATACCGTACTTGGTGCCGCCCATACCGCGTTACAAACGCATGCTGATCCGCAGACGTTGCGCCATGCCGTAACGTCCCCCCAAGGGACGACGGCAGCGGCGATTGCCGTATTTGAACAGGCTCGCCTGCACGATACGATCGTGACTGCCATAGACATGGCACGGCAACGCGCCGACGAATTGTCTGCTTCCCTGCCACCTTCCCCTCATTTAGGAGGTTCCTCCATCCATGAATAACCGTTGGGACGACTATTGCATTGCGCACTACCGTTGTTACGATGAACGGATAGATTTTCACAAAAAAGCACACGCGATCGCCATGGGCATGACTGTGGGCACGTGGACGGAATTGTCCGCTACACGCCAAAAAACGATGGAAAAACACCTCGGCCAAGTCGTCGATGTCACCGTTTATGAACCGTCTGCACACGAGGATTCCCCCACGCAACGGCATGCAGACATTGCCATTGCGTACCCGCAAATAAACTTTAGTACCGACATTCCTGCACTCCTCGTGACAGTGTTTGGCAAAGTATCCATGGACGGCAAACTCAAACTCATCGATCTCACATTGCCCCCCTCGTTTTCAAAGCAATTTTCAGGGGCAAAATTTGGGATTGCAGGCATACGGGAGAAATTGGGCATCCCCGATCGTCCCCTGTTGATGAGCATCTTTAAATCGGTCATCGGCTATGACCTGCATGAATTACGGGAACAGTTTACGCTGCAAGCACTCGGGGGCGTAGACTTGATCAAAGACGATGAAATTTTATTCGAAAACCCCCTCACCCCACTCGAACGCCGCATTAAAGTGTGCCACAGTGCGGCCCAAGAAGTATTCGAACAAACGGGCCAAACGGTACTGTATGCCGCCAATTTAACAGGGAAAACGTCTGCGCTTGCGACCCAAGCACGCCAAGCGATTGCGTCTGGTGCTTCTGCTTTGCTGTTTAACGTATTCGTCTATGGGTATGATGCGTTGCACGAACTCGCCGCCGATCGCTCCATCCACGTGCCGATCGTGGCACATCCTTCGTTTGCTGGGGCGATATATCCTTCTCCCCACTATGGCGTATCCGCCTCGTTGCTCATGGGCAAATTGTTGCGTCTCGCGGGGGCAGACCTCGTGTTGTTTCCATCGCCTTATGGGTCGGTGACGATGCCCGTTGCACATACCCAGCGCATTGCCTATGCACTGCGTGACCAAAAAAATACGCATCAAAAACCCGTCTTTCCTGTTCCTTCTGCAGGAATTCATCCTGGGATTGTCCCCAAAATATATGCGGACTTCGGCAACGACACCGTCATCAATGCAGGCGGGGGCATTCACGGCCATCGTAATGGGACGGTGGCAGGCGGACGGGCGTTTCGTCACGCCATCACGGCAGCGACACAAGGCATCCCCTTGGATGCGTATGCTGCGCAATTGTCCGACGATGCCCTCCGCCATGCACTCGACCAGTGGGGTGCGTTGTAAGATGACTAAACGAGCGATGCCCCGCGGCGAGCGCTTGACGATGCGCATCTTCTCAGACTTTGATGGAACGATGACGATCGCAGACACGATCATGGCAGTCATGGCTCATTTTGATCCCCCGGGATGGAAGAATATTGTCGAAAATATGTTCGAAAATCGTACGTCGGTACGCCATGGCGTAGGACAATTGTTTTCGTTGTTTCCAAGCGAGTATAAAGAAGCGATCGTATCTTACGTGACCACACATGTGAAATTTCGTCCTGGTTTACAGCCCCTATTGTCTTGGTGTGCCCAGCGAAACATCCCCTTTTATGTCGTCAGTGGGGGCGTAGATTTTTTTATCGCCCCCCTCATCGCCCCATGGAACATCCCCAAACATCACATTTACTGCAATACGGGGGATTTTAGTGGCGAGCGGATTCGGATCGTTTGGCCCCATCCGTGTGATCGTCACTGTGTGCAAGACTGTGGCTTATGCAAACCGTCGGTGATGCGTGCCTTGCCTCAGGCGGACGTCACGGTGATGGTCGGGGATAGCCTTACGGATTACGGAGCGTCCCGAGAAGCCGATGTCGTGTTTGCCCGTGCGCATCTTGCGACATACTGTGCACAACATCACCTGACCTATGTCCCATTTCACACGTTTGACGATGTGCTCACGCATCTTACACGTGAATTTTTTTGACCGCTCATCCGAATCATATCCAATCGAAAAAGGAGGAGTGCTGATGCATCCGACGTACACATGGGAACAAAAAATGCATGCGTACGAGACGCTTCGCGCCATCAAAATAAACTTGGCGACACGGGGGTGGTTTCCTGCAACGAGTGGAAACGTCTCTTTGCGCCTGTCCCCAAGCCCCTCGCCCGCATCGGGTACGCCTTGTCCCTTGACGTTTATGATCAGTGCGAGCGGGAAAGACAAAACGCAACAAACCGCCGAAGATTTTTTGATCATCCAAGCGGCAAAACCCGTGGAACAGTGCACCTTAAAACCGTCTGCCGAAACGGGGATTCATGAAGCCATTTACAATGCCACGAGTGCGCAGGCGATTTTCCACGTGCACACGGTCACGAACGCCCTCGTTTCAGAACTCGACCACGCATTTGGACACGTCACCGTCTGCGGTGTCGAGCTGATCAAAGCGTTGAACATCTGGGAAGAAGGGGCAACGATCCACATCCCGATCGTCCCCAACTATGCGGACGTTTCCCGTATTGCGGCACTGTTGCCCACGTCGATCGTCCCCCGCGTGCCCGCAATTTTATTGCGAAATCACGGCATCTATGTATGGGGAGATACGGCGACAGATTGTCTGCGCCATCTAGAAGCGTTCGAATATTTATTGGAGTACCGGTATCGGGAGTGGACGATCCCCCGCGGAACGCCACCTTGCCACGAGCCTACACAATGACGCACGCCACAATACCGTCTATGTCCCTAAAGCATCATGTTAAATTCGGTACGCAGCCGATGAATGATCCGTTTTTCTAACCGTGAGATATACGACTGTGAAATGCCGAGCTGGTCGGCAACGTCTTTTTGCGTTTTTTCTTGGCCGTCGATGAGCCCAAAACGCAATTCCATAATCGTGCGTTCTCGATCCGACAGCTTGTGCAAGGCGTGTTGCAAACACGAGCGGTCGACTTGTTCTTCCATGTTGCGCGTGATCGTATCGTTTTCTGTCCCCAAAATGTCCGAAAGCAACAGCTCATTGCCGTCCCAATCTACGTTCAACGGTTCATCGAAGGATACTTCTGTGCGTACTTTGTTGTTTCGTCGCAAAAACATCAAAATTTCATTTTCGATGCAGCGCGAAGCATACGTCGCCAGCTTTATTTTTTTACTGGGGTCAAACGTATTGACTGCTTTGATCAAGCCGATCGAACCAATCGAGATTAAATCTTCAATAAAAATACCGGTATTCTCAAACTTACGGGCGATGTACACGACTAAGCGTAAATTGCGTTCAATCAACATCGCACGAGCGGCCGTTCCATCGTTGGCAAGGCGGATCAACAATTGTTGTTCTTCTAGGGGGCTCAACGGCTGGGGCAATGCTTCACTCCCCCCAATATAATACACGTCTTCACTTTGTTTGCGCCATGCCATCATCATGCGGTATAGCCATGCCGTCATAATCCATCTTTTTGGTTGCTCCATCCTTGAATGCCTCCTCATTTTGCACACGTTCGTAATAAACACGCTTTCAAAAAACATCTGTCGCAGAAAGGCTACGTATTTCTCCTACGGTTAAATCGGCTTTTGTGTTCTCGCATTGTGAAACATACTAGCCCCTATTCCTGACCATCGCCGGGTGCAACAAAGCGGTATACGCCCCATCGGGACGCATCGTCCCCCGTCGCAATCCTACGAGTACGCGCTGTGGGGCGGTGTGTTGTCCCTCTTTCCCCAGCACGATCACTTCATCTGGGAGAAAAGCGACCATGCCACGTGTGACGTAATCCAACCCACGGTATGTCACATGACGAAATCTTCGTGCCCATTCTAGCGCTTCGCAGGACGAATCTGCACAATCGATGCATGCATCCATTGAGGGGTCACCTTGGGAGACGACAGCTTCCACCCACGAAGGCGGCAAATGCTGTGCCCACGCCTCGACTTCCATGACCATGACGGGCAACCCACTGAGCGGATCGTGTAGATGATTTCCCGTATCGATTAACCCGACACAACGCAGGCGAATCGTTGCGACACACACTTCCACGTGTACCAAGGAAGCCTGCCATGTCCGTCGTCGTACCCACGTGCGACTCCATTGTCCCACCCCTACAACAGCGAGGCATACAAAAAGCAATACGCCACTCGAAACGCCTTCTGTCATCGCCCACGTGCGCCCTACCAACATTCGCCACGAGACAAAACGTGCCTCGAACAACCCGTCCCATACGAGCACAAACCCAATCATCACGACATGCAACGTATAAAAAACCATGAAAAGATGCGCACTCGTTTGCCACCCGCGCCACCCAAATGCCCCGTACAACATCACGAAAGAAATCATTCCTTTGATGAGCCACTCGCCAAGCCGTGCATGTGGCCACAAAAACAATGCGACGACGTACAATGAACCGATCACCGATGCGAGTACCCACCGCCATATGCGTATGTTTTGTTGCATCACCTGAGCGGTAACGAACAACAACACCGCATTCATCACACTGTGCACTGCAAACAACACATCTACATATACGATCACACAGGACATCCCTCCATCGAACAACCAAAAGTATCGTTCCCTTTCTCAGTATACGGACAACATTGCGCAAAGTATGTCTAACGACGCTGTCAAATTGGGCGTATTTTTCGACAATGGATCGCAATTTTGTCGAAAGATAAAAGCCCCCCTTCTATGCAAAGGGGAGCTGTCTCTTCGAATCGTAAATCAAAATAATGTTTGTCGTCTCACGTTTTGGGAAGCGTCCTTCTTTCCTGAACAGTAAATTTTTGTGTAAGACCGTTCCGCCAAGAAGACCACAGTCACGACGAAAGAGGAAATTCACAGGCGTGAACGCATCATACGCATCTTTTCAAATTCCGAATCGCTTATGGGCACCTCTATAAACCCGATCACCTTGCATAAATATTCGCAAAAAATCCCTGTTTTACGGCAAAGTGATTTTTTGAAAATCGGTTTTTAGAGGCCCCCCCTTATCATTTTGCAGACAACGAACCGAATCACGTTGTCGTTGTTTTTCCAACATTCAATGGTAAATCGTAACTGAATACGAGCAATTGCAAAAATCTTCCGCTTAAAATAGGGACAGTTGCCACGTATACTTTCTTTCCAAATTCATTCTTGGAGTCAAGTATCGCGGATTTGAAGCATTTTTTAAGTTGCTTACATGCATATCCATCTGGGTTTAAGAAATCAACAGGAGAATTATATTGTTTTTGTATAATTATTTTTATTTTTTCAAAATTGACTTCAACGCTTGCATCGAGTGTTTTTTTAATTTCTGTTAGCGATCGTTTTTTGGATTTGAAAGTGACAGGAAAGTTCACGGGAACCGTGAAATACCGAGTGTTTTCATTTATATCACACACTCTTCCAGCATCTTGTTGTTTTTTATCTTTTGGCTTTACACAAGGTGTGAATGAATCCATCGTAGCGGGCTTCGTTTCCCCTAACGGGTAACAAATGAAACCGAAACAACTTTCAAACGCCTTTGATGATATTAAAATCTTCTTCACCACAGTTTGCTTCGGTTGCTTCGCCAACACTGCTGTATCCCCGTGTACTCCTGCAAA
>JAULZZ010000053.1:6734-8280 GCA_032117095.1 Paenibacillus sp. | reverse complement strand
GTTCCCATCGTTCCCCACTGCCGACGCGTGCATTAAGCTCCGCTTGACGAAAGCGCATTTTATCCACTTCACGCGGAAAATACACATATGTCCATCCTTGTGCAGGGGCATCGCCTCCACGAATGTCCAACACGTATGCAGGGGCGTTGGGTGTGTTGGCGGATACCGTCGTGGGATTTCCCGCTTTGTCCAATGCAAAATCTGGAAAGTAGTTAATCAGTTGTAACGTGTACGGCCCCGCCGTATAGGTGCGTGCGGGATTGTTCGTCTTCAACGTCAACGGCCCGTATGACGTGTTGTTGCGTTTGTCCCGCAACTGCACGGTGATGCTCCGAATTTGGGGCGTGACGTCGTACCCCAATTGATACAACGCCATCCCCCGATAACGAAACGGTTCATTCACTGCGACCACGCCACGTGCGACTTCTTTGAGGGCAGGGTCATCAGACTGACAGCGTTGTTCACACGTGTACAACGTCACTTTTGTTTCAAATCGTTTGGGTGTCGCTTGGTCTTTCTTGAGCGGAGGCCCTCCATCTGTCGATTCGTGCCACGCAATCGTAAACTGCTCGTTTTTTATGAAATACGCCGTTTGGGCGATCGGGACGACGTCCCCTTCTAGTATAGATACGTACGCTTCATAAGACAGTCCTGGAAAAGAACGAATAAACGCACAAATTAAAAATATAATTAATCCGATGTGATTGACGTAAGGGCCCATACGACTCCACCGGTTTTTTTCGGCCAGTAGTGCCTCGCCCTGTTGCCGTACCGTAAAACGCTGCTGACGCAACGCCTCTACTAATGACGCGTGTTGTAATGGTTCCGAAAGAACATACGTTTCGTGGATTTGTTGTCCGCGCAGGAATGACGGCGAGCGAACAACAGGCTGATTTTTCAGGATCCGATACAGGGGGATGCCCCGATCAAACGAGGCGATCACAATCGATGTCGCCAATAAAACAATCAGTGTCAAAAACCACCACGATTCATACGTCTGACTGAACCCCAATACGTAATACCACTGGCCCAATGTGCCGTACGTTTCGGTATAGTACGCTTCGTCTGGCGGAGAAAGAAAGGCAGATTGTTGGGGATATAGCGATCCGATAAACGTCGCCACCAAAGTCAATGCAATGAGCCATATCCCGACTTTAACGGAAGAGAAAAAATTCCATATGCGATCGATCCATTGTGGTTTTGCTTTTTGGCTGCGCCGGATGGCCCCATCATAGCGCATATCCAATGGCTTGTCGTGCTGTACTTCCTCCATATGCGGAAGTTTCGCGGTCTCTGGGGTCGTCATACGTCACCTCATTTGGGGTTCACACGTGAAGAAGATGCCAATAACGCGTCGATGCGTGTAGTCAATACGTCCTCGGTCATCCCTCCGACGTACACGTCTTGCAATCGCCCATCCGCCCCAATAAAAAAAGTTGTCGGGTACTGTCTCACCCTGAACATATCTCGGACGAGCAAGTGTGGGTCGAGTCCGATCGGATACGTCACCCCATACTGCCGTACGAAAGATTCGATACGTACGATC
>JAULZZ010000053.1:0-6724 GCA_032117095.1 Paenibacillus sp. | reverse complement strand
GAGAATGTTGAGCCCTTGGGGCGCATATTGCACGTACATGCGTTGCAACAAAGGGGTTTCTTCGACGCACGGCGGACAAAAAGAACCCCAGAAATTGATAATTAACGGTCGATTTTCGCGTTTTTCTGCGTAAAATTGTGCCCCGTCTAACAGCTCCACTTGGAATGGGGGGAGCGCATCGCCGACCGCGTACGTTGCCCGCTCGCGTAACACACTTTGTGCGACGACCACGCCGATCGCCCCCAACACACACACAAACACCGCATACTGAATGCGTCGTCGCCAAAGCATCGGATCCCCCCTCGATAAGTATAAAAAACGTTATCGTTCGCCGTTGTTCGCCCATTTTAGCAGCGCGGATACTTCATCGGGGCGAAGATGGCGAAATTTCCCTCGGGGCAACCGGTCGAGCGCAAGATTGCCAATCGCCACCCGTTTGAGACGCTGAATCGGGATGTGAATGGCTTCAAACATCCGCCGAATTTGGCGATTTCGCCCTTCGTGAAGGATCACTTGAATGATCGTTTGCTTTTGGTGCATGTCCACATCGACGTATTCAATTTCTGCAGGGTGAGTTTTTTGTCCATCGATGACGATGCCTTCGCGGAGCTTGTCCAACAACGAACCGTGCACGACCGTGTCGGTGTATACCCAATACGTCTTTGGCACGTGGTGTTTGGGATGGGTCAATACGTGCGTAAACTGCCCGTCGTTGCTCAACAACAACAGCCCTTCGGAATCGTAGTCGAGCCGTCCAACCGGATAAATCCGCGACGCAATGCCGTGCATGTAATCGAGCGCCGTTTGGCGTTTTCCGGGGTCATTGGCGGTGGAGAGGACGCCTTTGGGTTTGTGAAAGGCAACATAGATGAGCGTCTGCGCTGTCGCCACGCGTCGCCCGTCCATCGCCACGTGGTCCGTGCGCACATCGACTTTCGTCCCCAACTGTGTGACGACTTCACCATTGACGGTGACGCGTCCTTGTAAAATAAACTGTTCGCATGCGCGTCGCGATCCGCACCCTGCGGTAGCCAACACTTTTTGTAAACGTTCCACGAATCATCCCACCTCACTATCCATCATACCGAATTTATCCCCCTGTATTCAAGTCGCCGAATACGTAAAGACAAACCCACACAGATGCCAAGAAGCCGATCACATCGGCGAGCAGTCCAACAGGAAGTGCATAGCGTGACTTCGTAATGCCGACTGCCCCAAAATATACCGCAAGCACATACAACGTCGTATCAGAACTTGCTTGAATTGTCGTCGCCATACGGGAAAAAAGCGAGTCTGCACCGTATTGTTTTATCAAATCGATCGTATAGGCAAGGGAACCTGCCCCGGTGAGTGAACGCAAAAACGCCAGTGGAAAGACGGGTGCAGGGATGCTCAGCATGTGCAGCAAAGGTGTGAACATGGAAACCACCCCTTCTAATGCGCCAGAGGCGCGGAAGATGGCGATCGCCACCATCATTGCAACGACATGCGGAATCATGCGTACTGCGGTCATAAAACCGTCTTCGGCTCCCGTCGTAAAGGACGCATACAACGGCACGCGTTTTATCGCGGCGAAAACCAAAATGGTGACGAGAAGCAACGGAATGAGATAAATGGACAACGTTTGTAAAAAAACCATCTGTACCCCTCTTTGTTAAGATGCATCGATTTTGGAAGGTTTTTGTTTTGTGGCCGTCGTGTATTGGGCAAGCCGATCGACGAGTAGCGCAATCACGAGTGCGCATACGGTCGCCAGCAACGTGGGCCCGACAATGTCTGTGGCGGCATGCGATCCTTCATTCATCCGCAATGCGATCATCGTCGTCGGGATGAGTGTAATGCTCGCCGTGTTGATCGTGAGCAACGTACACATGGCCGCTGTCGCCCGATGAGGGGTCGGATTGAGTGTTTGTAATGCTTGCATCGCTTTGATCCCTGCGGGTGTCGCAGCATTGCCCAATCCGAGTACATTGGCGCATACGTTAGAAACGATGTATCCCATTGCAGGGTGATCGGGGGGCACCGATGGAAACAGGCGATGAATGAAGGGGCGAAACGCCCGTGCCATGGCGCGTAGCATCCCTGCGTCTTCTGCAATGCGCATGATGCCTAACCAAAATACCATCACACTCACGAGCCCAAGACAGACGGTTACCCCAGATTTTGCCCCTTCAAACACGGCTTGCGTCACCGCCTCCATCCGTCCTTCTACGGCGGCCACAACGATGCCACTGACGATCAAGCCGAGCCATAATACGTGGATCATCGATTTTCCTCTCCTTTTGCCCCAAATAAAAGTTGCCCGAGGCGTTGTACGCCTTGCCAAAAAGACTGCCCTTCTTGGGACATCACGGGAGTCGTCGGACGCACGGTTTCTGGTGGAACCAAGGGGACTGCGCCGACAAATTGTCCGCGAAAGAAAAATGCCAACTGTCCGCGGTATCCGCGTTTGTATTCCACGGTATGAGGGGCGTATATGGTTATTTTCTTTTGGACGTGCGTCCACTCGTCAGTGGTCAGCGGATAGGCAAAGTCGCGTTGTGCAACGAATGTCGTCGGGGAAATGAGGTCTCCGGCTTCGACGAACGGCACATGGGGAAAGCGCAAAAACGCATCGTCTAACAATGCCGTATGATCTGCCCAATCCGTGGCATCGTCTAGCGTCACGACCGCAAATTGCTGCTGTCCTCGTGTCGCCGAAGAAATTAACGTGCGATGGGCAAGTTTTGTAAAGCCCGTTTTGACGCCGTCGGCTCCTTCATAGCGAAACAACATCTTATTTTTATTCGCCCAGACGTAGTCCCATGGTTTGTGTGGATTTGGGGCGCGTTTTATTTTTGTGCGCACGATTTCATGAAACAGCGGATTTTTTAAGCCGTAGGCGGTTAATATCGCTAAATCGCGCGCCGATGCATAATGAGACGGATCGTCTAGCCCCGATGGATTGACAAAATGACTGTTTGTCATGCCCAACGTCTCTGCTTTTGCGTTCATCATATAGGCAAACCCTTCTGCGGATCCTCCTACATGTTCGGCGATTGCCATCGCTGCGTCGTTGCCCGAACGGAGCATCAACCCGTATAACATCGTATGCAAAGACATTTTTTCGTTCGCTTGCATGTACAATGAAGACCCTTCTTGGCGGGCAGCCTGTGGTGAAACGGTCACCATGTCGGTCATCGCCCCGTGATCCAATGCCACGATTGCCGTCATCACTTTCGTCAAAGAAGCGATGCGCATGCGCGCATCCGCCCGTCGTTGTGCCACGATACGCCCTGAGGACACGTCGATCACCGCATAGGCGGTTGCGCCAATGGAAAGAGACCGTCCATTTCCTTTGGCGTATCCGTTCGGATGCCACCCCATACTGATGGTCGCCACACTCACGCCCACCAAAACGATGTTACGCCACACGTGCGTCCCCCCTGCCATTGTCCATCAATGTGTTACTTTATACGCATCACCGATTGAAAACCGATACACAGTGCAGTCCCCTTTGCGACAAAGTAAAGGAGGTTTTAAACAAACGTGTGTAGGGACGATCGGGCACCTTCATACGCATAAACAGAAGCAAAAAAGCAATCATTTACGGCGAGGTGATGTTTTACAAATCGGGTGATCAAGATGCCCTTGAAATATGGTTTGGTATTATACGTATGCGGATCAGGGGCAAGTATGCCGTGGAAAGCAAAAAACTCCCCTGAGGGAGTGAAGAGAGGAAAGCACGAAAAATATTTTCTTATTTTATAAAGATTTTCTCTACTATGTTGTATTCTTTTCTAGGAGAACTTTTTACGGACATGTGTATCTTATTTACCATAAGAGGCACTGCCAATCCGAAAGCTACACAGTCCTTCCCTTTCTTGTCATGTACGCATTTTGCCAATGTAACAAGTATTAAACCGGCTCCTAAAATATTTTCAGTTACCCTGGAACTTTCCACATTTCCTGGCTCCTCATCATAATAACGATACACACATAAACCAGATATTCTATTTTCTGTGCACGTTTGAGCATATATCGCATGCACCAAAAAAACTTTCTTTTTAGGTGAATCGATTACATTTTCAATGTAATTTTTCACGGCATCTTTTCCTTGTTGTTTCACTTCATCTGGAACTGTAAGGGTAGAATTATAACGAGATTTTACATAAACATTTACTCGTGGCTCACGAATTACAAAGTAGCATTCAATACAACTAGCTATGTTCATAAGAAAATTATGGTCTCTTTTAAATACTGTCGATATGATCGTGGATTTGGCCCCTATCTTATTGAAGCGAAGTTTTTCATCCGTAAGATCAGGCATTAATATTTTTGAAACAATTTTGATCTTCGACGAGACTGCCACACTCGGCTTCTGCGTATGCGGTACAATCCCGCTACACACAAAGTCACTGAAATGTACTTGAGCAGGATTTTTCTTGCCACAACGACCACTCGTCGCCGCCCCCATCTCGCGGAACAATGCTTTAGCAATTTTTTCTAAATCATTTTTTTTCTTTGCGTCTGTCGCCATGGCGGGATCACATTGTGGATTTTTTAGATACGTCGTCGCTCCGTTATACGTACATCCAGCCTGATCAAGCGTATCCATCCAGCCATTCGTCGCATTGAGCAATGCTTTGTTCATGTGTTGCTGTAATGTTTGTTTCTCAAAGAAGGTGAGTGGTTTTTGTGTCTGCGTTTGGCGGTTCACAGAAGATTGTGCTTGAACAGGTTCCAAAGGAAACAACGTCCCTCCCATGAGTATGACGACTGTGAGTCCGATGACGAAGCGATTCAGCATGCTCCTCTACACCCTTTCTTTATAGAACGACGATCCATCGCTCTTTGACTTGTGTTTATTATCGCATCGAATGTTTAACTGCGTCTGCGCAAAATGAATAAATAAAACTAAAAGTGCACAAAATCATTACGCCAATGTAAAAACAGAGGGATTTTCCCGGAAAAGCGCTTCCTTTCTTTGGAGCAAAAAAAATAACGGGAGCGTCTCCCGTCCATGGCTCAGAAATATACTACCACGCCCGCACAACGACACTGTGACGAGCGATACGACTATTTTCGCTGGTTTTTTTTCGGTGCACTGGTGCGAGAAGATTGCGTGGTAAAAACAACTTTCGGTTGATCTTGGATCCAAGATTGGAGTTTACTATATAAGTCATTCAACAAGGGGGGGTTCAACTTTATATTTTTCACTTGCAGCTGAAAACGTGCGATCTCTTTGGTTTCGATCGTCGCTTTGCCGTTGTGCACGAGAATGTTGAGGGAAATCCGGCTATTGCCGAGGGACCACGCTGTCCTGATCGTTTGTTGAATTTTCTCGGCAGTTTGTTTGTCGTTTATTTTCCCAAACTGACCTTTGTTAATTTCTTGGAGCAATGCTGTGAAATACGCCTCTACTTTCCCAAGGTTGTTCACATCAAGAGGCGTTGCTTTCTGCTCACTGCGCTGAGCTGTTGGTGTACCTGCTTTCTTTTGCGCAAAAGACTCGCCGACCATCGATGTACATAAGGCCATCGACGCAAGGGCCACTGTAGCAATGCGTATGATGCGTCTGTTCGGTTCATAAATCAACATGGTCTAATTTGTCCTCTCTACGGGTAGTTTGGAAGCATCCGATCGCCCCCCTGTCACCGTTGATCATCGTCGTCCTCATTTTTCGTAAGCGAGGATACAAAAACGAATATACAACAGCATCGTTATTATATCTCAACAATAAATACGGAGTCAAACAAAAACGTTGTATTTTTGAAAAAATACGGTTAAAAATGCATTATGTACCACAACCCTCCCTAATTTTAAATCATTATTATATGCATAAAATCCGCTGTCATGATGATACGAATCACGATTTCAATACCGATATCCTATCGGTTAAACCGCCTGTTACTTTCCCGAAAAAGAGTTCTCGCTGTGTATAAGTTTTCAATATGGGATTCGGATGAGTGGGCAAATGTGCCAAAATATTTGATACACAAAAAAACCTCAGAATCGTTTCTGAGGAAAAACGCACATTGTGCAAATCCAAAAGCACTCACGAAGCAAAAAATTTTCATCCCTTCCCGAGGTTCACAGAAAGGTTGAGGGGGACGTATCTCACATGTGCGTAGGTGGCGGTGGCGTGGGCAACGGGGAAGAGGCAAATGGATCGCCAGCAGGAGACGGCATTTTTTTGTTCTCTGTAGACGCATGAAACATGGTCGTAATTTTGTCCAACATGTGAGGCGCCATATCCACGAGTCGTTCCATAAACCGATGTGGGGATTCGAGCGGTACAATTTTTACCCCTTGGGTGCCGACGACGAGAAAGGCGATCGGCACGATCGACACCCCTCCCCCACTGCCTCCCCCAAACGGAAAAGAAGCATTATTTTCTTTTTGAGGTCCAGACGGTTCGGTTTCCTCGATGCCATATAGGCCTGTCTTCGTCCGTGGTTTCCCTTGGGGGGCACCAAAGTCACTCCCCCCCGCAGCAAAGCCAAAGTTTACTCTGCTAATGGGGACGATGACCGTTCCATCGGGTGTTGTCACGGGATCGCCAACGATCGTTTTGACATCGACCATTGCTTTTAAGTTTTCCATCGCCGTACGCATAACCCCTTCAATCGGATGGGCAATCATGACCTATTCCTCCCTTTTTCATGCGTACAGATTGTGTATGCAAGTATGACACGAAACACGATTTGAATACAGCGATCCGATTGGTTAAACGACCTTTTTC
>JAULZZ010000052.1:0-3664 GCA_032117095.1 Paenibacillus sp. | reverse complement strand
CCCGCAGTGTGGATGCACTCGTGTTTAACGATGTGTTGCGCCATGCAGGCAAACACGGTCTTATGGATGCGCTGCCTGTTGAGCGGTGGCTACACTACCGCACGAACCGCAACAACACCGCAACAACACCGCACACGATGATGACGAAGGGTTTGCCAACGAGACGTTGCAGTTCTTGTCCCAAGATTTGCAAGATGTGCGCCAATTGGCGTTCAAAATACAGGGGGTGTTCGATGCCACAACTTGATTTGTCCCATCTAAGATTGTTGCCACGGCATTTGCACACGTTACAAACGTTGCTGGCACAGCATGTACCAAAGGCGCAGGTGTGGGCGTATGGCAGTCGTGTAACGGGAGGGGGACACGAGGGGAGCGACTTGGACTTGGTGTTGCGCCGTCCAAACGATGCAAGCCGTGCGGTAGAGGGAGCGTGTGCGCTGGAAGAAGCCCTGCAAAACAGCCACTTGCCGATGCTCGTTGAAGTGCACCAGTGGTCAACTGTTCCTGCGTCTTTTCACCATAACATTGAAGCGCAGTACGTGGTCATTCGGGACGGGTCACATACAGCAGACGAGCCCTAGACGACATCCTCCCCAGACACTTGCTACGGTGTGCTTTTGGCTCGTCTGCATACGACGCATGTCAAACCCTTAACGCCCCTCTAAATCCCCTGGATGCATAGTAGGATGTTGCTCCATTGTGGTACACGAACACATTGCCATAACGAAAATCCGCAAAGAGTGCTCCCCCTTTTTCGCGGATGTCCTCAGGCGTGGCGATCCAGCTCGACGTCCTCGTGTCATATTTCCCGAGTTTCTGAAGTGCACGATATTCGGCTTCTCCTAATAGCACAATGCCCATAGAAACGGCCATATCCATCACACTGTTTTCTGGTTTGTTCTTCTTCCTAGACGCGAGAGCGCCTCGGTCATAGCACAAGCTTCTGCGTCCTTGAGGGCTTTCTTCGGAACAATCATAAAAAACATATTCTCCTGTTTTTTCATCTAGACAAACAACATCGGGTTCGCCACCTGTTCGTTCCATTTCATGGAGAGACCATAGTTTTTTAGTATTCGCCTCTAATTTTTGTTGCACTTCCTCCCATTGCATGCCTGCATGGCGGTGCATGTTTTCCGCAAAACGAATTTTTAATGTGTAGAGTAATGCGTTGTGCATTTCCAACGATGCGTCCATAGACTTCTCTCCTTCATCTGCGTATTTGGTGACGTGTGTCGTGAATTACGCGGTATACTTTTCGATGGGTATGCTGAATACGAGTTGAGTACAGCGATATTATTGGTTAAAAATCCCTTTTTTTCGCAAAAGGCACTCCTCCGCACAGATGTTTTTAATCATTTTTTAGCATTACACGGTGTTTTTGCCATGTTTCCTTTTAGCAGGAATGCGGTGTTTTTTCATGTGAAACGCAAGGCTGTAAAGTGGAGACGATGCGACAAGGCGTCTGTCCCCTCGTATGTAGAGACGCATGTCCGTAACAGGGTATAAAAAAGGAATCACTTCCCTTCGAAACCATTTTGGGTATCCTTGTGCGATACACTTTTCATGGTGGATGAAGAAATGACCCAAGTTCATTTTACCTGTTCCCCACAACAATTGCACGAGATGCGCTTATATAAGGAAACGAACAAACGTGTAGACAGCCGTTTTCAAAATGATAGAGAATGAATATGAACATAGATTTTTTCGGAAAAGCCCGCGAATTTGACAACGTTTTATTATTCTGGTATATTGAGGACACATGCTTTTCCGCTTACTTTTACCCCTCAGGAGTGATTTCATCCGTGTCGAAACGAGCGATCCCTCACGTTTTGATTCGTTCCCCTAGACCGCCTCCTCATCAGACGCACATCTTTTCACGTGTTGTTTCCAGTATGGATACGACACACGAATTGAACACAGCTGTCCCATTATTTAAAGCCCCTTTTTTCTCGTAAAAGGAAGTCCTCTAGGGCACCGCTATACCCCGATTTGTAAAAAAATACCTTGTGGAAAATCAACGATTTTTTGCGCATGTTTATGTGTATGATGGGTTTTATAGAGTTGCCCGCTGTATTGGTGTTTTTAATCAATGTTTAGTAGTAGCAAAACTGCGCGATGGATGTCAGAATGATTTTGATTTTTCACCCACCCACAAACAAGGAGTGAATTAGCCGTGCGTCGTCCCTTACAAAAATTGATCACGATCAATGTCCTGACTATTTTTATATGCTCGTCTGTGCTGAGTAGTTTGTCGTCTGTCGGAGCCAAGCCAAATCCAGTCCAAAAAATTGCTTATGTGGAACAAGATTTAACTTCTGTATTCTTCAACTGGATCATCACTGTCGTGAAGGACGCACCAAATTTGGTTGCGACCGGTGTTGCCATGATGCAGCAAAAAAGACCATCGCAAAGCGCATACCCCAAAAAATACCCTCACGTAGCATTCATCGAAATCATCATGAAGGGGATTTATCGGGAAAGCTGTACTACAAACAACAAAAAATGCCCTGATTTTGAAAAAAAATTCCAAACGCACCGAACAGCAATGGGTGAAAAGGTACAGCAAATTTTAAGCAGGAGCACTTGTCAGGCGTTGGTGTCTGAACTTCCTTCGCCCAAAAACAATGCACCAATTGACGTATTGCCCACTCTCGGTGCGATCCAAGTGTGCTCCACTATAGAAGACTTCTTTTTAAAAAGTATACCAAATCGCTCGCCTCTCAACGCTCCCTATAAGAAATTTATAAACCCCCTAAAATGGGATAAGAATAGAATGAAAGAAGAATGCACAACCATGCTTCAGAACGTGCTTCAGAATAGCGCTCATTTTTGTGAATTCATCCTAAAAGAAATTCCAGATACAAAGCACGTCGCTCCCCGCGCTTCCTCCGAGAATACGCCGTTTCCGCGAAATAAAAATAACGCTACACGTTCTTCTGAAACATACGAAAACATCGCATCAAAAATCCGAGATGTGCTTGAAAATCCACCTTCTCCTTGTAAAGGAATGCAATATAAGAAAATAGCAGGGAATGAAGCACAAAAAAATCGAAATCAACGATTCGCAAACATTCTTACCTGTATCAAACAAAATCCCGAAGCATATAAAAAAGTGCTTGAAACTCTAGGTATTGACGGCTATGAAGTCATCGTTCAAGGAACAAACAAAAATATTCACCTTATTAAGATAATAAAAAACGGCACAGACCCTTGGATTGGTGTGCTCGATCCGACGGAATATTTTTCTGGATTATCCGCAAGTCCTGTGTTTAGAGGTTCTAATAAAGATTGGAATGGATTCGTAAATGAGAATCAACAAACCTTAAATCAATCTTTTAATTTCAAAAAAAGCGAATTACACCGTGTTTCACTTGGAAGAAACTCTTCAAGATAAAAACAATAAATGATGTATGATGATGTCAGGAGATTCTTCACGAAAGTGCGGAGTCTTTTTTTGTACGAACTTTTCCATCGTGGTCGAGAGTGCAAGAAGAAAAAAATCAGAACACACTACGCGCGGAGAATCACGCTTTCAAAGTAAGCGTCAAATAATCCCCACGTCATTCCGGGGGGATATGCGGTCAGCCCTGTATTTGATCCATGCATACGCGTAGGCACACCAAATGTTCCCCACCCCCTTTTTGACGAGGGGGGGACGTTTGGC
>JAULZZ010000051.1:0-3225 GCA_032117095.1 Paenibacillus sp. | reverse complement strand
AGCCAATGTCGCGCGTCAGCTCCAAATGTTGGCGCTGGTCGTCTCCCACAGGAACGAGGTCGGCCTGATACAACAAAATGTCGGCGGCTTGCAACACGGGATATACGAACAGCCCCGTCGATACGGACGTCTTCTCTTGGGATTTGTCCTTGAACTGCGTCATCCGTTCCAACTCGCCCGTTCCCGTCATCGTCATCAATGCCCACGCCAACTGCGTATGCGCCAAAACGTGCGATTGCAAGAACAACACGGTGTGTTTGGGGTCGATGCCACACGCCAACGCCATGGCGACGAGCGTCTCGGTATTCGTCTTCAACACTGCCGGAGACTGCGGTACCGTAATCGCATGCAAATCCGCAATCATAAAAAAACATTCGTGCGTGTGTTGCAAGGCGACAAAAGGACGAATCGCCCCCAAATAGTTTCCTAGCGTCATCACGCCACTCGGCTGAACCCCAGACAACACCCGTTTCACGACAACACCCCTTATGTGTACGTTCCAAAACACGCAAGACTTCGCCTTTATTATACAAGAGCACGGCACATTCAACAACAAACGACACGAGTATACTCGTTCAACGCCAAACGACAATGCGGTGCGCATATTTGTCCCCGCTAAACATAGGATGCGTTGGGGGGTGTGCGTGTGGGAAAAGTAATCTTTGGGTGTGGTGTCTTATTGCTCCTCGGAGGAATCGTACACATGCCCCACGTCGCACTCGACGCTTCCTTACAAGGCATATCCCTCTGGTGGCGTGTGCTCATGCCTGCTTTGTTGCCTTTTTTGATCGTGTCGGAATGGCTCGTCGCCTTCGGTCTCGTGCAAGGCATCGGCACATTGCTCGACCCCATCATGCGTCCACTCTTTCGGGTGCCGGGGGCAGGGGGGGTCGTCGTGCTCATGGGGTTCGTGTCCGGCTATCCCGTAGCGGCCAAATTTGCAAGTCAACTGTATGCGGCACGGATGTTGCAAAGCAACGAAGCGCATCGTTTGATCGCTTTTGCGACAACCGCCGATCCGCTCTTTATTATCAGTGTCGTGGCACTCGGCTTTTTTCGTGATGCGGCCACCGCCCCTGTGTTGCTCGTCGCCCATTATGGGGGGGCCCTGTTGCTCGGACTTGTGATGCGCCCTCCTTCATCCGCCGTGTCCCCCGCCCCCCGATTTTGCATCCGCACCACGTGCCTGCACGCATATCAGACGATGCTACGCACCCGCCGCGCAGACGGCCGCTCGCTCGTACAAGCGACTCACGACGGCATACGTCAAGCGTTTTCATTGCTGTTGCTCATCGGAGGGCTTGTTGTGGTGTGTTCCGTCGTACTTGCCCTCTGCCGCGCCACGCCCTTCTATGCAAGACTCGACGTGTTTTTGTCCACGATTGCCACCGCATGGGAATGGCCACGTGCCGTCATCACCGCCGTGATGGAAGGGACGTTTGAGGTGACGCTGGGCACACAACGAGTAGGAGAAGCGACAGACGCTTCGCTCCGCTGGCGTGTCACCGTGACGTCTTTTTTGCTCGCTTGGGCAGGTTTTGCGGTTCATACCCAAGTGATGAGTTTGGCAACGGCGACAAAATTACGCTACTTGGATTTGATGCGTGCGCGTGGGATGCACGGTTTCCTCGCGGCCGTCATTGCGTTCTTGGGGTGGGGGTTGCTGTATCGCCCGTAAATTCGTTATGATACAAGCAGATACACGATGCTACGTACAAGGGGGCGCTCATGCAATATTCCGTACTTCATCGCGGGGACTCCGTTTCCCAACAACTCGCCATGACTTTTCACCGCCTCGCCCACTCGCAACGACTGACGGCCGACGACACCGCACCCGATGTCATCGTCTCGATCGGGGGCGACGGTACGATGCTCCACGCCTTTCATCGCTTCCAACATCGGTTGACACACAGTGCATTCGTCGGCATTCATACTGGACATCTCGGGTTTTATGCGGACTGGATGCCCGAAGAACTGCCGACACTCATCGACTTGATGGCACAAACGCCGACACTCGCGGAGGTCATCGTCAGTTATCCGATTCTCGCCATTGAGGTGACCACCCCGCACACCAAAAAAACGTTACTCGCCCTCAATGAATGTACGCTCAAAGGCACCAGTGCGACACTCGTGGCAGACGTACGGATTAACGATGCCTTGTTTGAGCGGTTTCGTGGGGACGGCATTTGTGTTTCTACCCCCTCGGGAAGCACCGCCTACAACAAAAGCCTCAACGGTGCCGTGCTCCACCCCGCACTCGATGCGATCCAAGTGACCGAAATCGCCTCGATCAACAACCGCGTGTTTCGGACGATCGGTTCGCCACTCGTCTTGCCCAAACACCATCACTGTGATATCGTCCCCCAGCGACAAGCATTGACGATGACGCTCGACCACATGGCTTTTTCGTACCACGATGTCACGCATATGCGTTTCACCGTTGCGGAACAAAAAGTGATGTTTGCGCGCTATCGTCCGTTCCCGTTTTGGAGCCGTGTACGAGAGGCGTTCGTGGTGGAGCCACACGACCTGTAACCTCTTTGCTCAATACTTGCGGGAATCCCTGTTTTTTGAACCATACGGATTTTTTATCGTTTTCATCCCACGTTTGGGCTTTCGCTCAAACGTTTCTTCGTATTCGTCATCAAAATCTTCCTCGTCCCAATCGATCCGTGACGGCATGCGCTTTGGCATCGTCTTTTTCGGTGCAATACTCTCTATGACGGACGGCGTCTCTGTCACGGCTACTGGGGGAACGAGTGGCAGCGCAGAAGACGAAGCCATGTGCGGTTGTGTTGCATCGTCCACCGTATTGTCCTCTTTGCGACTGGCGCGACTGTTGAGAAAATGATCCCGTCCATGCCCACGGCGCATCATAGAGGCATCCCGCCAAACATACGGATGAGAAGCGATCGTCTCTTCAAAGGGCGATCCGCCTTGGGCCTCTTCGCCTCCCACCGCCCCCGTTGCGACGCGTTTTAGGATAAAGTACGGACACCCGATACTGCAATATTCCACCAAATAATCTTGCAACGTACGAAACGTGTTGTCCGCTGTCGCCTGCGTGTGATGGTCATGAAAAAAACCTTTGAGTCGCAGCTGGTTGTATCCCCAGTCGCCCACGATGTAGTCGTAACGGTCGAGCACAGCACTATACCGCTCCCGAAACACATCGGCAATCCATGCTTTTTTGGAGTCTTCTTTGAGCTCAAACGTGCGTCCTTG
>JAULZZ010000050.1:0-10985 GCA_032117095.1 Paenibacillus sp. | reverse complement strand
CCGTATATAAAAAAATGACATCGTTTTTTTTTTTTTGTATAATAGGGGTACGAAATCAGAAAGGAGTGGTATGCAATGCGAAATCGCGATCCTACGGAAAGTTTTTTCAATCCTCTCACGGATACGATCGGTTTGGTGTGACCGCTGTCTGGTGTGCGTATTACAAAAAACATCCCCTCTGTACTAGTACACGGATTAAAGACATCCATACAGGGTCTAATTTTACGAGAAATCACAGTATTTTTTACCCAATAGGATTCCTGTATTCAACGCGTGTTAAATATAGGCTGTTCCTTTTGACAATGTGTTCTCTTCCAACACCCGCAACACTTGTCAGTGCGATGCCTCTTGCCCAAAGAAATGCTCAATTGTTTTACGAAAACGTTGCACTTAAAAAACAAAAAGGATGCGTGATGAACCCTATGAATACACTTTCCCGTCCCCGCTATTTTATATGTAAAATGTCCCTCCTCTCGCTCATTTCCCTCGCCCTGCTCGTGACTTCCATTTCTCCTGTCATGGCAAACACTGCTTCGTTTACACACGGGGAAAAAAATGCAATAAGCAAAGGGAAAGCCATTGCTACCGAATGTCTCAAGCCGAAAACGTCAACGAAATCGTTAGGAAAATCTTCTCCCAACACCCTAAACACCCTCTTCACATGTTCTGCATTTACAGAGACCATCAATACTGCACAACAAAACAAAGTAGCAGCATTTCCATTGGTTATTCCAGCTGCGCTTACCGCAAAAGAAGCAGCCCTCCTCGTCGTTTCCGCTGCAGCGACAGCATGCAAAATCAATGGCGATTGCACAAAAAACGCAGAAAAAATACTCGAAAAGTTACTCTCTCTCGGGTCAACTTTGTTCAAATTCTCTGGTACAAAACTTGCTGATTTCAGGAATACCGTTACGGCTTCTTGGAATGATTCTAAAGATTCAGGGGCTATTCGTCCACAGCCCTTGCACGCCAAGAAGTTAAGCGATGAAGAAAAAGCGCGTAGGCAAATAGAAAAAGATCTTGCGCAGAAAGAAAAAGAACGTGCTAAACAACGAGAAATTGCTAGAAAAAAACGGGCAAGACTAGTGTACCAAGAAGATGAAAGTAAAGAAAACACAGTCGAAAAGGCGATGCAAGAGCGTGAAAACGCAATTAAGACAGCTCAGGAGTTGCTAACCAAATTAAAAAATATAAGAAAAAAAATAGAACATATGGATGGCGCACGTGCCCAAGAATCTAGAGCAACACTTGATAAATCCATTAAATCTCTGGAAAATATTATAAATATGCATACAAAGATGCGCAAATCACTGGAAAATATGCCAAGCTCCAAGCAGGCAAGAACGTATACCAGAGAGATTATCATTTTAAGAGTCATTACCCCTGCCTCAAAGGCACTACAACAGGCTCAGAAACTACTAAACAATCAGTAATCCTCTTTCGCTGAACCACAACTGCTTGTCCACCGCATATGCCCCCCATCGCCTGCATCCACAGACGGTGGGGTTTTCTATGTCTCTATCGCCACACATACGACACGGACGTCGCCTGCTCTGAATACGCCCATAACTTGGATGCCACCGTTTCATCCCACAGCGCAGTAAACGTGCGATCGATGAACGGATCCCCACGCCTCCCCCCACTGCCATCGGGTCCGATCATTTCCCCACCTTGCAACGATGGATTCGTCACGGCCTCCAACAAGGGAAATGCACCGTGCGTGGCATCGTGCCCGATCCATCCCATGAGCGCACGGAGAAGCCCTTTTGTCGGCTTGCCCGAACCCCGCGACATCAAATTCGTACTCGCAATGCCTGGATGACAGACGATGCTTTTTACGGTGCTCCCATGTGCTTTCAACTGACGATCCAGTGAAACGCCAAACAAATAGTTCATCCGCTTGCTTTGACAGTAAAAGCGATACGCATTGTATCCTTCATCCCCCGTCAAATGATCCAAATCAATCTTCCCGCGCTTGCTGGCGATAGAACTCACTGTGACGATACGGGCTTCTGGATTTTGCAACAGCCGTGGCAACAACAATCCCGTCAAGGCAAAATGTCCAAAGTGATTGCATCCGACTTGCAATTCCCAACCTTGTTGTGTTTTTTGAAATGGCGGAATCATCACTCCCGCATTGTTAAGCAACACATCGATGCGTTCAAACTGTGATGTGAGTTGCTGTGCAAACGTACGAACACGTTCTAAGTCGCTGAGGTCGAGTTTCATCACGGTGAGTTTTGCCTGTGGATTCATTTGTAAGATGACTTGTCGCGCTTTTTCTCCCCGTTCTACACTGCGCACTGCCATGACGACATGCGCCCCTTTTTGCGCAAGTGCAGTCGTCGCTTCAAACCCAATGCCGTTGTTTGCCCCTGTGATCACGATTGTCTTCGTCGTCAGCGGTGCGGGTTGCCATGTCCATCGTTTTCCCTGCATGCATGCTCCTCCTCAGGTTTGTAATACACAGAAGCCCCACCTTCTGCGATGAAAGAAGTGGGACTTCGTGTTTTTTTATGGTTGTACTCCGCGCAAAATGCTCGCATAGGGCGAATCAATCGACATCATAATGACGGGCTCTTTGTTCAGCGTCGTCAAATAACTTTCTAACGTGCGATATAGCCCATAAAACGCCGCATCTTTCCCGTAGGCGTTGTTGTATATGCGTGCGGCTTCTCGTTCCCCTTCAGCAATAATCTTCTTCGCTTCCGCTTGTGCGGTGGCGAGCAACTCTTGCGCTTGTCGATCGGCATTCGAGGTCACTTTTTTGGACTGCTCGTCTCCCTCAGACAAATACCCTGCGGCAATGGATTGGCGATCTGAGATCATGCGGTTGTAGACGCTCGCTTTGTTTTCCTCAGGCAAATCCGTTCGCTTAATGCGCACGTCGATCACTTGTATTCCATAATTTTGACGGACAACGACTTCCGACACTTCCTTTGTAATTTCTGTATTCAAGTCGCCACGAGACGTGTTTTCACTGATAATGCTCCCGTACTCTCGCTCGGAAAGTTTCCGTCTCACTGCGTTGTACACAGAGTCCCCGATGCGACTTTCGGCAGCTGCAATCGTACGCAACGACCGTAAAAATTTTTGAGGTTCATTAATACGCCACACCGTATAATTGTCGACGATAATCGGCTTTTTGTCCCGTGTGAGGATCGTCGTTGGATTGTTGTCGTATATTTTTTGGTACTTTGGCAACACCGTTACCGTCTCAATAAACGGGATTTTGACATATACCCCAGGTTCATCGTGGATGCGCACGGCTTCTCCAAACTGCAAGACAACGTTGTACTCATTCTCCGGCACGATAAACACGGCATTCACGGACAAAACCGCAAGGATGATTAAGCTCACGATATACGTTGTTTTGTTCTTCATGGCGTACCTCCTTGTGTGGCTGCAGCGGCTGCCCCACTCGTATTTTCCGTCCGCGTGGAGCGCATCAATTCATTCAATGGCAACGTATTGATCGTCGTCCCTTTGCCATCGGTAATGACAATTTTTGCATTGGGCAGGATGCTCTCTAGCGTTTCCAAAATAAGCCGTTGTTTTGTCACCTGCGGATTTTTGACAAACTCTTCGTACACCGCGTTGAATTTCGCGACGTCCCCTTGGGCGTTGAGAATACGCGATTGTTTTTGTCCGTTCGCTTGCTCGATCAAGGCTTGCGCTTCTCCCCGTGCCTTCGGCAAACGATCATTGACATATTTTTGAGCTTGGTTGATCTTCGTATTTTTCTCTTCGCGGGCGTTGGTCACATCCTTGAATGCTTGTTGTACCTGCCCTTCTGGCGGTTCAATGTCTTGAAACTTTACGTCAATGACTTGAATCCCTGCATTGTACTGCAGCATCAGCTGTTCGAGTTTCGCTTTCACGTCGGTTTGGATGAGGGTTTTCCCTTCCGTAATCGCAAAATCGAGCTTCGTTGACCCGATGACCGAACGAATCGCCGCACTCGCTGCATTGCGCAAAAAATGCTCAGGACGTTCAATGTTGTACAAGAAATCGCGTACCGAAGCAATTTTCCACTCCACGACCGCATCGGCAGACACGATGTTTTCATCCCCTGTAATCATGAGCGATTCTTCTTCGACGGGGACCATATTGCCATCGACTTCACGATACCCGACTTGGAGTTTTTGTTGTAAGTTGGCAGGTACAATAATGACCCGCTGAATCGGCGAAGGCAACTTAAAGTGCAACCCTGAGGACGTTTGCGTGGCGGTGTACTTCCCGAATGTCATGATCGCCGCCTGCTCTTGCTCCTGTACGGTATACACCATCGACCAACCGGCAGCACCGAGTAGTGCAACGAGGAAAATAATCACCGTTTTCTTCGTCGACCATGTGATCTGTGGTGGGGGCTGACGTCCCTCTGGTGAATTCCCTTGCGGATTTTCCATGTTCCTCTCCCTTTCTCCTGTGCAATTTTTTAGGCATGTCGACAAGACAACAGCCTATCCATCCCTCTTTACTTTACCATAAAATGAACCATTCCCCAACAGAAGGAGGACGATTTCAAATGGGTCATCTTGGACACGTCGGCTGTCATCAACACGGTTTGGGTGCGTACGGGGCGTATGTACTCGTATTGTTCATCTTATTGGCAACAATTTTGTTTGGTGGATTTTTCATCTAAGCACAATGAGCAGAAAAAAAATCGTTCCTTTTTATGGGGATTTCCGAAAAAAACGAAAAGATGTCTTGCCTTTTTACGGTGCAGTCGCTCCCGACTGCATCGGTTTTTTTATGTTGTCCCAAAGGGATCCGTGCCCATCCCCACAAGGGCTGTCCATCGCCACTGTGTCATCGCCTCCCGAAACGCAACCGGCAAAGGGGCCTCGAACGTCCGACCGTCCGGCATGACGACTCGCCACGCATGCAAAAAGTATTGCCCATTTCCAGGCATGCGCATCCCGCCATATTTCGTATCACCAACCAACGGATGCCCGATCTGTTGAAAATGTGCGCGAATTTGATGCGTACGTCCACTATGCAGTTGAATTTGTACCAAGGTGACGTCGTCATGCGTCCCAATGACTGCATACGATGTCCATGCTTCCCGTAGCGGGGGCGTAGATGATTCACTTTTTTCTGTGTGCGCCTCCGCATACACCACTTTTGTCCGTTGGGTTGCATGATCGCGAAGCAACGGCATGCGAATATCCCCTGACCCGCGTAACTTCCCTTGGACGACGGTCACATAGGTTTTTTCCAGCGTACGTTGTTGCAAGGCGACGTTGAGCGCATGAAGCTGTTGGGCGGTTTTTCCGATGAGTACGATGCCACTCGTGTTACGATCGAGTCGGTTCGCCGTCGCAGGCAAAAACAACGTACTGTCTAACTTTCCCTGGTGATGCAAATACGCATGCACACGCGAAATGAGCGATTGTTGGTACTCTGCTTTCTGCGCGGGATGCGTGAGTACCCCTGTGGGTTTGTTGACGACGAGCAACCCGTCATCCTCATAGAGCACCGCAATGTTCGCATCGATCCCACCATACTTTTTTGGGGGCTGTGCAGGACGTTTTCCTTGATCGAACGTGTCTGTATCCATCTGTAACGTAATTTCATCGTGTGCTTGCAACACGTAGTTTTGATTTTTCCGCTTGCCGTTGACCCGAATAAGCCCTTGGTCGATCATTTTGTACAGTTCCCCGAGCGGACGATGCGGCAACAATGTACGAATGTACCGATGCAGTCGTTTGCCCCCTTCGCTGTGCGTGACTTGGCGTGTAATCATGGCATTCCCTCACTTTGATCGATCATCAATCGGCTCATCCGTCTCCCTAGGAGGCACCTCTATAAACCGATTTGTAAAAAATCATCTTACCGTAAACAAACGCATTTTTCGCTTATGTTTATGCGTAGGGTGTGCTTTATAGAGGTGCCTTTGGGATAGACGAACGGCGTTTCTGGTGCACATTCAAATGGTAAATCATCGTCGTCGCAACAGAAAAAAAAGGGTTCACCGCGATATAGCGTTTGACGCAATACGCTTCTCCCCTGCACCTGCGTATCGCTCAGCCGTAGCACGGATGACGCACACGATGCCCCTACGCAACACTATGCGCGTAAAAAGTAAGAGAATCCCTCGCACCAAAAGGGGATCATCCGTTCACGCGCTCGTTTCGACGGTGTACGACCATCTGCAATTGTCCTTTGACACGCAAAGATACGAGGGGTGCCGCTTGGATGACAGCGGGAGAAATCCGCTCAAAACGAACAAACCGACTCATCGCCGCCAACACAATCACCGCTTCCATCAAGGCAAACTGCGAGCCAATGCAGCTACGCGACCCGCCTCCAAAGGGGAAATAAGCGAACTTTGGCCACGTCGTTTTGCCTTCGGCAAACCGTGCGGGTCGAAACGTCAACGGGTCATCAAACCACTGTGCTTGTCGATGCATCGCATAGGGGCAGATCAAAAAAGCACTGCCTTTGGTGAACGTCGTACCGCGCAAGGAAACCTCCTCGTGCGCTTCCCGCAAAATCATCCACGCCGGAGGATACAAACGCAACGTTTCTTGGATAATTTGCATCGTATAGGGCAGCTGACGGAACCATTCAAAGGGGGTTTGAGATGAAAAATCCAGCGCATCAATTTCTGCAAAAAACTGCTGTTGCACGTCTCGATGATCATCTAATAAAATCCACACCCACGTCAGCAAATTCGCTGTCGTTTCGTGTCCTGCCAACAGCATCGTCATCATCTGATCACGAATTTCTTGCTGAGACAACCCTTTTCCTTGGTCATCGGTCGTCTGCATCAACAAATGTACCAATGTCGAAGCGTACCGTGCAGGGTGTTGGCGTGCTTGTCCAATCACCGCATACACCATTTTTTCTAATGTTTTGATCGCATGACGATGTTTGCGGTGTGCCCGTGTCGGAACGCCCAATGGCAAGACAATCGGCGAATACAACGTTTTGGCCGTTTGGACGATCGTCTCATTGACCGCCTCTGCCAGCGTCTGTTTCGTCTCCTCGACGGCTGTACCGAACATCGTCCTGCAGATGATCGACAATGTCAGCTGCATCATCGTATCGTGCATGTTCACAGCATCCCCATTGCCTAACGTTTCAACCGTCTGCAACGTTTCTTCTTGCATCGTTTGCGCATAATGTGTGATTTTTTCTTTATAAAAAGCAGGCTGGATGAGCTTGCGTTGCGCGCGATGGGTTGCAAACTCTGTCGTCAACAACCCTTCCCCGATCGTACGCCGTAAAATGTTCGAGGAACGCCCTTTGCGAAAAGAGCGATCGTGCGTCACGAGAATGTCTTGGACGATGTCCGGACTGCCCACGACATACGACGCTTGACGTACTCCCGTGCGCAACGACACAATGTCCCCGAGCGGAACGACGCGTTGCATAAAATCCAACGGACGCATTTGGAACTCCAAAAAATTGCGCCAACGTGGCGTTGGAATGTCTACTACTCGAACGTGCATCGCCCGCACTCCTTCCCCTATGCTACGGATTGTACCGAGCAGTCAGTCGCTACAAAATGTACCGACTCAAATCGCGATTCGTGATCGCTTCCCGTAGTTTTTCTCTGACGTATGCTGGCGTCACCGTAAACTGCTCGATCGTCATCTCAGGTGCTTCAAAGGAAACATCTTCGAGAATTTTCTCCAGCAACGTGTGCAACCGTCGTGCCCCGATATTTTCGGTCGTCTGATTGATCTCCAGTGCAATTTTGGCGATTTCGACGATCGCTTCTTCTGCAAATGTGATCGTGACCCCTTCTGTGCTTAACAAGGAAACGTATTGTTTCGTCAATGCATTTTGTGGATCGCGTAAAATACATTCGTAGTCGCTTTGGGTCAATGGGTGCAACTCCACCCGAATCGGAAAACGCCCTTGCAGTTCGGGGATGAGATCCGATGGTTTTGCCATATGGAACGCCCCCGCAGCAATAAACAACATGTAGTCGGTTTTGACGATGCCGTATTTCGTATTCACTGTGGATCCTTCGACGATCGGCAAAATATCCCGTTGCACCCCTTCACGGGAAACGTCTGGCCCGCCCCCGCGCGCATGGCTCGCCACTTTGTCGATTTCGTCGATGAATACAATGCCCGATTGCTCTGCCAATTCGATCGCCTGCTTCGTGATCGCATCCATGTCCATCAGCCCTTGGGCCTCTTCATGCACCAGCGTGGGGCGCGCTTCTTTGACCGTCATTTTACGGCGTTTCGTTTTTTTTGGCATCAACTGGTTGGCAATTTCTTGCATGCTGGAGGTCGATGCATCGTTGCCGTTTTGATTGAGCAAAAAATCAAACATTTTTCCTGTATTCTCCGTAATTTCAACTTCAATGATCGCTTCTTCGAGTTGACCCGAGAGCAGTTGCGCATGCACGCGGTTCCGCTGTTCCACAACCTCTGGATCTACCGCTTCACTTTTCGTTTGTGTCGTCCCAAACAACATTTCTAAGGGATTTTTCGTCGCAGTGGTCGTTTGGGGTTCTGGCACAAGCAACGTCACGATGCGTGCATTGGCAAGCTGTTCGGCTTGTTGTTGGACACGGGCAAGATGTTCGGCACGCACCATGCGCATCGCCACTTCGAGCAAATCACGCACCATCGATTCGACGTCACGCCCGACGTACCCAATTTCGGTAAATTTCGTCGCTTCGACCTTTATAAAGGGGGCATTCGTGAGTTTGGCGAGACGACGGGCAATTTCTGTTTTCCCAACCCCCGTAGGCCCGATCATCAATAAATTTTTGGGCATCATGTCGTCACGTAACGCGGGATCTAATGCATTGCGACGCGCACGGTTGCGTAGGGCAATCGCCATCGCCCGTTTGGCTTTTTTTTGCCCGACAATGTATTGATCGAGTTCCGCCACGATTTGCCGTGGCGTCATCGCTTGTTGCAACGAGAGGTTCACCCGACTTCCTCCTCTACTTGTTCGACGCGAATCGCATCGTTCGTATACACACACAACTGAGACGCAATCGTGAGCGAGGCCCGTGCGATCTCTTGTGCCGTGAGTGGTTGTCCGCCGTACTGTTTTAGTGCCCTGCCCGCAGCCAAGGCATAGCTCGATCCCGAGCCGATCGCCAACACCCCGTCGTCGGGCTCGATGATTTCCCCTGTCCCCGATAACAACAACAAATGGTGTGCATCGGCGACGACCATCATCGCCTCTAACCGACGCAAGATGCGGTCGCTTCGCCAATCTTTGGCCAATTCGATGGCGGCTCGGGCGATATTGCCGCTGTGTTCTTCTAGTTTCCCTTCGAATTTATCGAATAACGTGAGCGCATCAGCGACTGACCCTGCAAATCCGGCAATGACTTTCCCCTGATACAACCGCCGTAATTTATTTGCGCCGTGTTTCATGATCATGGCGTTGCCAAATGTCACTTGTCCATCGCCTGCGATGGCGGTTTTCCCTTGATGCTGCACCCCAATAATCGTCGTGGCATGTATCGTCGGTGGCGTGGTCAATGCATATCCCCCCTCTGGGCGTTACGCGCGTGGATGCGCTTGATTGTATATCGATTGCAAATGGTCTCGTGTGACGTGCGTATACAGCTGGGTCGTCGAAATGCTCGCATGCCCGAGGAGTTGTTGTACGCTCCGCAAGTCTGCCCCCCCTTCTAGCAGGTGCGTTGCAAACGTATGGCGCATCGTATGCGGGGTCGTGTGGGGGAAAGTAGGCAACGCATGGACGTAGCGTGCGATCATTTGCCGTACACCACGGTCTGTCAGTGGCGTCCCATTGCGGTTCAAAAACAATCTTTTCTCGTCCGTTTCTCCTGTTTTACATCGTTTTAGCAAAGAGGGTCGACTGCACTCGTTGTACCGTTGCACACTTTGTACAGCATATTCTCCGATAGGAACCCATCGTTGCTTGTTGCCTTTTCCGGTGACCAGTACTGCTCCCACATCTGACCGTACATCCCCCACACGCAACGATACGAGCTCCGCCACCCGAAGACCTCCCCCGTACAACACATCCATGATCGCACAATCGCGCATGCCCAACACACACGCGTCCTCCGGCATGTCAAGCAAAGTGTGCACGTCTTCGATGGTGAGGGGATGAGGCAACTTCGTCTCCCGTGATGGACTACGAATCGACTCCGTCGGATCAACGTCCACAATTTCTTGCTCCTGCAAAAAACGAAAAAAACAACGCAACGCAGACAACTTGCGGGCAATCGTCCGCTTACTTTTTTCTTTTTCGTCTTGTTGCGTCAAAAAAGCACGCACCGTCCACACCGTGATGTCTGCAACGTGCTGCATCGCCTTCTCGGCGATAAAATCGTGAAATTGTTGAATATCACTGCGGTAATGATATACCGTCAACGCCGCCATGTTGCGTTCGACTTGGAGATGCCGAAAAAAAAGATGCATACTCTCTGCCATGTTCATGGTCAACACCTACTTCATTGTGCGTTTTTACTCGATTAGGGTGAGACGGGTTCGGGAGTTTCTGCCTCCGTACGTACGTGACGATAGTCGCACTGCACACATTGGACACTCACATTGCGCCGCGATGTTTTTTGTACCAAACGCGCCCCACACTGTGGACACGGGTTTTCAAGAGGCAAATCCCAAGACACAAAATCGCACGTCGGATACGTGTTGCATCCATAAAAAATCCGTCCTTTTTTGCTTCGTCGCTCCACGATCGTGCCCTCTTGGCACTGCGGACACGCTACCCCAATCGTCTTCACAATCGGTTTGGCGTTGCGACAGTCTGGAAAACCAGAACACGCCACAAATTTGCCGTAACGCCCCATCTTAAAGAGCATCGGTTTGCCACAACGGTCACACGCCTCCCCAGAAGGCTGTTCTTGTACGACGATTTGTTTCATCTCTTCGTCGGCCACGACCATACGCGCAGAAAACGTCGTATAAAACGCTTCGAGTACGGCGACCCAATGTGCTTTGCCTTCGCCAACAAAATCGAGATGTTCTTCCATATTCGCTGTAAATTCAACGTTCAAAATTTCA
>JAULZZ010000049.1:0-2744 GCA_032117095.1 Paenibacillus sp. | reverse complement strand
ATTGACAAGACAGATGATGAACATGGTGCTCAGTATCGTGATGTTGGCTGTAACCGTTCCGTCTTTGCCGATGAAGGCGTATGCCAATACGAACACGATCGAAGCAATCACAGGGTATTATCAAAAGCACTTAAACCGCCTACCAGATGAGCTGGGATTGAATTATTGGGTCGGTCAAGTCATAAAACACGGTAAGAAGTTGGCAGAAATCGAGCAAGCGATCCAAAACAGCGATGAAGCAAAAATCAGAGGATTTTATCTCAAGTGGTTAAACCGCGAGCCAGATCAACAGGGATTGAATCATTGGCTCTATCAAGTCAACAATAAAATCATGACGTTGGCTTCCGTTGAACACGCGATCCAAAACAGTCCAGAGAAAATCTCACGCGAGCTGGTGTACGTGCCAGCGGGAAACATTTCGCAGGTGCCGTTGGGGACTGGAAATCATCTCACGAACGTAAATATAAATATGCCAAACTTTTGGATCGGGAAAACAGAAGTGACGGGGGCATTGTGGAAAGAAGTGTACGACTGGGCGGTGACGAAAGGGTATAAGTTTGTAAATCAAGGGGATAACCGCAGTACGATGTTGCCTGTAACAAGCGTAAGTTGGCACGATGTGGTTGTCTGGACGAATGCGTATTCGGAGAAAGACAAACTTCTGCCGGTGTATCGGGATACGAACGGGAACGTGTTGAAGGATGCGCGTGCGCAGAACGTGCTCGACAACGTGGTACAAAGCAACAACAACGGGTATCGGTTGCCGACGGGGATAGAGTGGGAAATGGCAGCGAGATGGCTGGGGACGACAGCGCCGACGACAGGTTCGTTGAAAAACGCACGCATTGCCACGACAGGAAAAGACGGGAAAACGTATTATTGGACGCCCGGGAACTATGCGAGTGGTGCGACAGAAAATGCGGACAATGCAGCGGAAACGGGGGCAGTGGCGTGGTACAAGGCGAACAGTGGAGGTACAGCGAAACAAGTCGGGGGAAAGCGCGCAAATGCATTGGGGATGTTCGACGTGAGTGGGAACGTGTGGGAGTTTCAGTTTACGTCTACCTGGAGTACAAACCGTGGGATACGGGGCGGTAGTAGCTGGAGTGTCGGTGGCTGGGAAGATGATGGTGGTGGCATGCGCATAAGCAGCGTCTACAACACCGCACCGAGCAAAGTCAGCACAAGGCTCGGCTTCCGCTTAGTGAGGACGGCCCTGTAACTTTTTCCTGCGCTGTATTTGGCACGAAGTACAGCTGAAAGAACCGTATAGGATATCGTAGCAATTAAAGGGGAAGGAAAGGGCATACGGGCATAGAGCAAAGGCAAAGAAACGGCATAGGCAGAGGTCAAACAGAAGGCGGGGCATGCACATAGATGCGCCGCTTTTTTGCGTTTTTTCCTGTTTTTTCATCGGATGGGTGGGCACATGTTTCCCTGTATTGTAAGGGATGTATCGTATTTTCCCTGCTTGGAAGGAGCGTATCTTTTTTTCACCCTTTTGGAGGCAACGGATGTGATCAAACTCCGTCGGTCATGCGCAAAAATAACCGCCTACATGCTATAATAGGGCTACGGAACACAGTGGGGGAGAAGCCTATTTCTGACGAACGCACGGTACGGGATGCAGGGCATGACCGTGTATGCAGTACGAATCCCTTGTCGAAACCATGGGATGCTTTTTATTGGGAAAGCCAAAGGCGGTGTAACCACACGTTTGAATGGTGTGAGGAACCCGCTATAAAGCGCATCATACGCATAAACATAAGCAAAAAAAATCGTTTGTTTACGGAAAGGTGATTTTTTACAAATCGGTTTATAGAGGTTCGCTGTAATGTAATACTAATACTAAACACTGATTAAAAATGTCCATACCAAGGACCCCATTTTACAAGAAAAAAACTGCTTTTTAACCAACAGGATTCCTGTATTCAATCCGTGTTTAGTATAAGCATCACTTTTGCAGGGGAGCGTTTGCAGGCAGGTATGGTGTACGTGTAGGAAAGCAGGAGTACGGGAAAAGGGATTGCCAAACGACGTAAAAAAACCGTAAGGAGGAACACGGATGAAAGAGCTCTTTATCGGGATAGACGATTTCCAAAAGTTCCAGGAAAATGATAGTTACTACGTGGACAAAAGTTTGTTTATTCGGGAAATGGTCGACTTGCGCAGTGAGGTATTGCTCATTCCTCGCCCAAGACGATTTGGCAAAACGCTCAATCTCTCGATGTTGCGGTACTATTTTGAACGTAGCGAGTCATCGCGCCAAGAAATGTTCACCAATCTGGCGATTTGGCAACAGGGGGAGAAATATACGCAGTTGCAAGGTACGCTGCCCGTTATCTTCGTTTCGTTCAAAGATGCGAAGGGAGAGACGTGGGAGAAAACGTACCGTCGCATCCAAAATGTACTCATGGACGAATACATGCGACATGCCCCTATACTCGAGGGGAAACTCAAACGCCTCGAACAAAAAAGATTTGATGCCATTTGTGAGGGTACTGCGACGGAAGAAGAATTCGGGGACAGCCTAAAAAATTTATCTCAATGGCTAGAAAGTGCATACGACAATAAACGTGTGCTCCTGCTCATCGACGAATACGACACGCCGATTCATCAGGCGTACGCCCACGGGTATTACAAGGAATGCATTGGGTTTATGCGGGGGTTGCTAGGAAGCGCACTCAAAGGCAATCCGAGCTTGGAACGCGCCGTGTTGACGGGCATTTTGCGTGTAGCAAAAG
>JAULZZ010000048.1:0-2313 GCA_032117095.1 Paenibacillus sp. | reverse complement strand
AGCGAATGATACCGCGTCGCCGTGAAGGGGCTTGGAATGCCTTGAAAAATGGTCGATCCATCGTGGTGAATCGGGGATGTTTTCCCGTGCATTTGGTTTTCTGCACGGACGACGTCTCCTCCAAAGGATGCGCCAATCGCCTGATGGCCCAAACACACGCCTAAGATGGGCACTTGTCCTTTGAGTGCGTCGATCACCGCTAACGTAATGCCCGCTTCATACGGGGTACACGGCCCTGGGGACAAAATAAGGTGGCTCGGTTGTAGGGACATCAATGTAGGGATGTCGATCGCATCGTTGCGATACACGGAGACAGGACGCTGCAACACGCCGATGTATTGCACAATATTGTATGTAAAAGAATCGTAATTATCGATGACAATGATCATGGACGTGCTCCTTTGCCAGTTGACATTGCACGATGGCTTTCCACAGTGCCGTCGCTTTGTGCAGCGATTCTGTGTATTCCTGGTGTGGATTGGAGTCTTGGACGATGCCTGCCCCTGCCTGAATGTGGGCGATGCCTGCGTCACATACGATCGTGCGAATCAAAATATTAAAGGCGGCATCTCCACGGTAATCGATCCATCCAAGGGACCCCGTATACACGCCGCGACGAGTCGGTTCGAGCGTTTCGAGCAGTTGCATCGTGCGCACTTTCGGTGCACCTGTGATCGTCCCCCCCGGAAACATCGCCTCTAATACAGCGAACGCATCCAGCCCTTCGCGCAATTGTCCGGTCACTTCACTGACAATGTGCATGACATGCGAATACTGCTCCACCGCCATCAATTCCGTGACATCCACTGTGCCAAACTGGGCGATTTTGCCGATATCATTGCGTTCCAAATCGACGAGCATAATGTGTTCGGCACGCTCTTTTTCACTGAGGAGCATTTCGGTGGCGAGTTGCTTGTCGTGGGCGGAGGTGGCCCCACGCGGGCGCGTTCCTGCGATCGGACGGGTCGTCACCGTGCGCCCTCGCAGGTGGAATAAACACTCGGGAGAGGCAGAGACAATGCTTTGTTGGTCGTTCAATTGGACGTATGCCATGTAAGGGGATGGATTGAGATGGCGCAACGTATCATACAATGCGAGGGGTGGCGCGGAAAACGGCATCGTTTGGTGTACGGACAAATTGACTTGGTAGACGTCCCCTTGGGCAATGTGCTGTTGGATGCGCTGCGCAGCGTCCACATACGCTTCGCGTGTCATCGTCCGATGGAGGTGCGGATCGTGCTCGATCGTAAAATCTGGTGCGGAAAAAGACGGTCGTTTTTCTTGCACGCCACTCCAACGCATCCACTGTTGTTCCATCGCTTTGCACCGCTGTACCGTTGCCTCGTATGCTTGTTGTAGCGCCTCTCGTGTCATCACATCGGACGCCTCACACGGGAACAATACGATACTGTACACCAGCGAGGCGTGATGGTCGATCGCCCATAACGCATGCACACGGAGAAACCACACGTCTGGCAACGGCGATGTGGGGGGTGTCTCCGTCGGGATGTGCTCGAGGGTACGTGCCACATCGTACGACACATACCCCATCACCCCCCCGATAAACGGAGGCCCCTCTTCCCTGGGCGGGACGGCATACCCTCCTTCGCCCATCCACGCACGCACGCGTTGCAACACGTCTCCTTGTGCGTCCGTCGTATACACGTCTTCAGCTTGACACACCACATAAGTGTACCGCCCCGCCTTGCCACTTTCTAAAATACACACCGGTTGCCCTTGCTCGCCCCCTCCATCTGTGTAGCACGATTGCCACGCCAGTGGCAGTGCTGTGCACGGAGACACGGTCATGCACGGCAACAACGTAAACCCCGAGGCATGCCACTGATGCCAATCCGCCAAACGAAAAATGGAAGTTCCCATGAGATCCTCTCAATCCAGTACGAATCCCGCATGTCGTGGTCAAATACAAACGCAAGCATTTTGCGATCGTCAGCGGGATTTCTAGGTTGCCACGCACAAGCCCTACGAAAATACCGAACATATTTTTTAATTTAAAATTTAATATTTTTATTTTCAAAAACAAAAAATAATTCTTTTTTCAAATGCATAAAGCATATGTATTAACCGTATGTTCAAATCATAAAAAGAATAAATATGAATTAAAAAATCCCTACTGTCCCCTGACGACACGTTACACAAAATCCACTGTTGTGCTTTTGGAACGTACGCACAACAGTGGAAGGCAACGATGCGACGACGTGCTACCGTTCAACCTCTTGGTCATCAAACTGATACAAGGGCGTACTTAAATACCGTTCCCCGTTGCTGGGCACGATGACGACCACGCGTTTG
>JAULZZ010000047.1:0-11127 GCA_032117095.1 Paenibacillus sp. | reverse complement strand
CTTGTTGCCAGATCGCCAGATCCGTGAACAACCCTTGGCGGTTCTCTTCGCTACGTTCAAAATAGTACTGCAACATGGAGATGTTGAGCGTTTTGCCAAACCGTCTCGGACGAGGGATGAGCAACACCTCGCTACGCAAGTCGATCATTTCCCGAATAAACAAACTTTTGTCCACGTAATAACTGTCGTTTTGCTGGAACTTCTGGAAATCGCTAACCCCAATAAAAATCTCTTTCATCGGCGTTCCTCCCTATGTTGGTGTATGGGGGATGATGCCCCCTTATTTTCCCCCTACTTTCTTACACATACGCCATGACTGCCTGCACAAGTTATGCTTATAGGGCACTTCTATCCTCCGATTTATCAAAAATCACCTCGCCGTAAAAACCCGCTTTTTTGTTTGTGTTTAGGCATATCATCCGCTTTGTAGAGGAACCATCACACCATTCAAGCGTGAGATTACACCGCCTTAGGCTTTTCCGCAAAAAGCATCCCTCTGTTTTTTTGGTTTCAAAAAGGGATTCGTACCGCATAAACGGTCATGCCCTGTATCCGTACCGTACGCTCGTCAAAAATGGACTTCTTCCCCACTGTGTTCCGTAGCCCTATTATAGCACGCAGGCGGTTATTTTGGCGCATCCCCGATGGTTTTTGATCCAAATTTGTTTGGCCTTCAAAGAATTGAAATAAAAAAAGATGCCCGCCTTCCAAGCAGGGAAAATATAGCACATCCCTTGTAGCACACGGGAACATGCGCCCACCCATCCTGAGGAAAAATAGGACAACGCACAAGGACTTTCGGATGGGAGCTCCTTTTCCCCCACAACGCATTTGTGTGCATGCCCCGCCTTCTGTTTGTCCTCTGCTTTTGCCGTTGCCCTGCCTTTGCTTTGTATGCTTACGCCCTTATACGAAACCCAATTTCAACCCGTATCCCCCGCGGAAAGGCTACGCCTTTGGACCACGGGCAAACTGTCTTTTGTTTTCTCGCAAAAAGCACCTCGCTGTGTATACGTCTTCAACCTGTGATTCGTATTGCATACAAACAACAGATGCGCATACACCGCTCGATACAACAGGGGGAAAATCGAAAAAAACCTCCTGCGTGCGCATCACGCAACACAGGAGGTCGTTCGAGTATTTTTGACAGTTTGTATTGTGCTGTGCATGGAGAGGGGGCTCTGATTTTTAGTGTGGCGTATTGGTCGTACACCCAAGAGCCCATTTCCACGCTGTCACGTGGCGGACTCTTGGGTGATCTCTTTCTTTCATACCCTTCCTATGAAACACACTGTGTTTCGTAGAAACCCCTTTATTTTACACTCTCCTTGCTATTCCAAACACAGGGCAAAAAGGTAATCCTACAAAAGGTAAAAGGCCCTCTCGCTAACCGGAAGCCGGTAGATGCGCTTTTTCCAAGCGGTGAGGCGCTGGCAAAGGCGCTTACGATCGCGATACTGCCGCCATTTCCCCAGCTACCGCCCCATTTCCCACGATCTCCCCCCCTTGCATGCGTCGGCGTAAACAGCCACTCCCACACGTTCCCACCTACGTCAAACATGCCCAATGCGTTCGCGCGCTTGCCCCCGACTTGTTTCGCTGTACCTCCACTGTTCGAGTTGTACCACGCCACCGCCCCCGTTTCCGCTGCGTTTTGCCAATTTTCTGTCGCACCGCTCGCATAGTCCCAAGGCGTCCAATAATACGTTTTCCCGTCGTTCCCTATCGTGGCGATGCGTTCGTTTTTCAATGAACCAATCGTCGGCGCTGTCGTCCCTAGCCATCTCGCTGCCATTACCCACTCTATTCCCGTCGGCAATCGATACCCGTATGCGTTGTGTCTTTGCACCGCTTTGAAGAGATCTTCCTTCGCACGCGCATCTTTCAACACGTTCCCTGTCGTCCTATTCCGATACACAGGCTCAAGTTTTTCTTTCTCCGAATACGCATTCGTCCATACAACCACATCGTACCAGCTTACGTTTGTTACGGGCAACAGCGTCCCAAGGTTACTCCCTTGATTTACAAACGTATATCCTTTCGTCACCGCCCAGTCGTACACTTCTTGCCACAATGCACCCGTCACTTCTGTTTTCCCAATAAAAAAATTCTTTGGTGCATCTACGTTCGTCACCGTATCAAACAGTTCTGCTCCTTCCTGTTGCATCAACGGTATCTGCGAAATGTTCGCCCCCGGCACGTACACCATCTGACGATCGATCCCGCCTTGCGCCCTGCCCTCTGGTGCTTGCACGCTCGCCATCCCGACTGCCATCGCAAGCAATCCCGCATACACCGTTGCTTTTCTCATCATTCCTGTCGTCATCCTCGTCCACGCTCCTCGTCGTTGTGATGTGACTACACAAACCAGTGCACTCACCGATTTGATAATTAAGACTATACCGCAAAAAAAAAAAAAAAACAATACTTTTGTGGCATCATTTTGCGCGTTTTATCTTAAATCCTGCACGAATCCGTATTTCAAACCGTATCCCCCGCGGAAAGGCTACGCCTTTGGACCACGGGTAAACTGCCTTTTGTTTCCGCGCAAAAAGCACCTCGCTGTGTATACATTTTCAACCTGTGATTCGCACTCGCTATTCCCCCCTATAGCGCACCCCTCTGCTGGGCGCCCCACAAAAAAACAGCCTCCGCATTCCCCATCTTTCGGGGACGGAAACTGTTTGTGTCGTCTCATTGTTCCATTTGTTTTGCCAGAAAAGTCGCAGCCGTCTCGACCATTTTGATCTCAAGTTGTCCCATCTTCGTGTTCTCCCGTTTGGTAAATAAAATCACGGCTCCGATCGGATCGCCACTGGCAACAATCGGGGAACAGACGAGCGAAGCGTATGTCTCATGTAATTCTTTGCACAATTCGTATTCTCCGCTGGTCAACTCTACTTTGGTACGCCGATTTTCCATCGTCCGCTCCACGAGCGTGCCGATGTGCTTTTCGAGGTAGTCTTTTTTCGATGTCCCCGCCGCCGCAATGATTTTGTCCCGATCGGCAATCAAGGCGGGATGTCCCGTACTTTCAGCAAGTGATTCGGCGTATTCTTTTGCGAGATTGCCTAATTCTCCGATGGGCGAATACTTTTTTAAGATGACTTCGCCGTCACGATCCACGTAAATTTCTAACGGGTCTCCATCCCGGATGCGCAAGGTGCGACGAATCTCCTTCGGAATGACGACTCGGCCGAGGTCATCGATTCTTCGAACAATGCCCGTTGCCTTCATGGTTGTCGATCCCCTCCGTTCGTCTGCGAACCGTCTGCGTTGCTTTCATGGTCGCCACTCCTCGAGTGCAAGCGCGATTCATCGCATAGTATTCGTTTGTGTCGTCTTCCTTATTCATCCGGTTGTCACGGGCAAGGCGGACGTGTTGGACGACGGGGTCCGTAACGTGTCGAGCTGCTGGAGTATTTGTGCCGCTTTTTGCAATACGGTGACATTGGTCATCTGTTCGCAGTCAAATTGCAACGTTATTTCTGCGCCTGGGATGACGCGCAATGTCGGGTCGCCATGCAAGCAAAACGCCACCCACTGCGCATGGTCGTACTGTCGGATCGCTTCTTTGCGCCATGTGATCGACAACTTCGTGCCACGCATCGACACGGTCTGTACATTTTGTTGCGTGCCGTATATGCGCACACACGTCACCTGAAGTAAGTTTTCTACGGGGGCAGGGATCTCTCCAAAACGGTCGACCATCTCGGTGCGCACGTGCACTGCTTCGGCGATCGTCTCCACGGCAGCCAACCTTTTGTACATTTCTATTTTTTGTACACTGTCCCCAATGTATGCGCTCGGCAAATACGCTTCGATCGTCAGCTCAATTTTCGTCGGCACTACGGGTACGACCATGTCGACTGTCTCGCCTTGCATTTCCTTTTTGCGACGTTGAATTTCTTCGGCGAGCATTTGTGTGTACATCTGAAAACCCACGGATGAAATAAAGCCGTGCTGTTGCCCTCCGAGCAAATTCCCCGCCCCACGTATCGCCAAATCCCGCATCGCAATTTTGAAACCTGAACCGAGCTGCGTAAATTCTTTGATCGCCTGCAAACGTTTTTCGGATGCTTCTTGCAACACTTTGTCCCGATGATACGTGAAATACGCATACGCAATGCGATTGGATCGCCCGACGCGCCCACGCAACTGATACAGCTGTGACAACCCCATCGCATCCGCATCGTACACGATCAACGTGTTGACATTCGGAATGTCTACGCCGGTCTCAATGATCGACGTGCTCACCAGCACGTCGTATTCTCCGTCGAGAAAATCGAGGATGCGCTTTTCCAACTGGTCTTCTTTCATCTGTCCATGGGCAACCGCCACCCGCGCCTCGGGAACGAGTTCGCGAATCGTCGTCGCCATCGTCTCAATGCCTTGCACACGGTTGAACAGAAAATACACTTGGCCGCCACGCGCAAGTTCCCGTTCGATCGCCTCTTGGACGAAACGCGTACGGTACTCCAATACGTACGTCTGCACGGGAAACCGATTTTCGGGCGGGGTCTCGATGACGGACAAATCGCGCACGCCGATCATGGACATGTGCAACGTACGGGGAATCGGGGTGGCCGTCAACGTCAGTACGTCTACATTGGCACGCAATTTTTTTAATTTTTCTTTGTGTGTCACACCAAAGCGTTGTTCTTCATCGACAATGAGCAATCCCAAATCCTTGAATACGATGTCTTGGGACAATAGACGGTGCGTTCCAATGCATACATCGACGGTGCCTTTGCGCATGCCTGCGATCGCTTCGGCTTGCTCTTTTTTGGAACGAAACCGACTCAATACCGCAATCGTGCACGGATACGTCTGAAACCGTTCGCGGAACGTCTCGTAATGTTGCTGTGCCAAAATCGTCGTCGGCACGAGTACCGCCACTTGTTTGCCGTCCATGATCGCTTTGAAGACGGCCCGAATCGCCACTTCTGTTTTGCCATAGCCGACGTCACCACACAACAGCCGATCCATCGGCCGTGGGCGTTCCATGTCGCGTTTGATCTCTGCGATCGCACGCAACTGGTCGGGCGTCTCTGTATACGGAAACAACGTTTCAAACTGCTGTTGATACGGCGTATCTTTTTGGTACGCAAAGCCTGGTGTCGCCGCACGGGTCGCATACAGTTTGATCAGCTCATCGGCAATTTCCTTCACGGCAGACTGCGCTTTGCCTTTGGCGCGATGCCAGTCGCCGCCTCCAAGCTTATGCAGTTTTGGCTCTTTTCCTTCGTCTGCACCGACGTATTTTTGGATTTGATCAATTTGATCGACGGGAATGGAGAGTTTGTCGTTTCCTGCATAGGCGATGTGCACGTAGTCCCGATGAATGCCCCCGACGACGATCGTGCCGATGCCTTCGTATTTGCCGATCCCATGGCTCAGGTGGACGACATAATCTCCCGGCTGTAGCTCGGTGTAATTTTTGATGCGCGTGGCATGGTCAATCTGGCGTGTTGTCGTTGTTCTGCGTGGCTTTGTGGCGAGCAGTTCGTGTTCCGTGATGACGACCAAATGCCCCCCTGGAAAATCGAAGCCATTTTGTAACGTCGCCAAGACGATATGCACGGCTTCTACTCCTGCTGCACGCAACATCTCGGTCATCTGTTTGTGGCTTTGGGCAGTGCTCACGAGCACATAAATGTGCGCCTTCATTTTTTGCCATCGATGTATCTCGGACAAAAGCAGCTGATCTTGTCCATGAAATTGTTGCATCGCCCGACAAATCATATTGACTACTTGTTGGGGGTGTGTATGCGCCACTTGCCGCAAAAACAACGACAAATACAGCTTCTGCCACCGTTTTGCGCCCATCACCGTTTCAAAATTTTGTCCCAGTACGAGCTGTGGCAAGGTCATCTGGGCTTGCATCTCTTGTACCGCCCATTCCGCTTCTTCGCGTTCGATCGTCTTTGCGGTTTCGATCAACCGTGTCGGTTCATCTACAAGCAGAAGGGCATCAGCGGGAAAATAATCCGCCAATGTCACTTGTTGTGGGTACACACACGCCATGTACTTAAAATTGCCATGAAACGACGCACCTGCGCGTAACGTGGCGATTTCTTGTCTTATTTGCGTTTCGAGCGTTTCACGGTGACTGCGGCGTGTAACTTTCGCCAGTTGTGCTTCGAGCAACTGCGAGGCGTGTTGGGCGGCTTTTTCCCACCGCTCCGCTGTGGCGAACATCTCGACACACGGTGCCACGGTCGCCACGGATACTTGGCGTGTAGAACGCTGATCCAGTGGATCAAACGTGCGTATCGACTCGATCTCCTCGTCAAACCATGCGATGCGGTATGCCTGCGCTTCTTCTGCCCCATAAGTTACGTTGTACAAATCCAAGATCCCACCCCGCACACTCATCTCCCCCGGCGCTTCCACCTTGGAAACCCGTGTAAAGCCGAGATGGATGGCGTGCTGCACGACGTGTTCCATCGACACCCGATCGCCGACACGCAACGTGAATACGGCGTCCGTAAAGATGTTTTTGGGGACGACAAAACGCCGCACGGCCGCATACGGCACGATGAGCACGCCCGTAAAGGAAGCGCACAACTGCCGCAACGTCGTGAGACGCTGCGCCAACAGCTCCGGACTGCGGACAGCCACTTCGGTGAGCAATGACTCATGCGCCGGATACAACAAGACGTGTTCGGCTCCCAAACACTGTTGCAGATCATCGGTCCATCTTTGCGCTTGGAACATCGTATGGGTCAAGATGACGAGCGGACGTTGCAACTGCACATGTAACGCCGCCGCACACACGCTGCGTGCCGCACCGCTGAGCCCCGAGAGGAGTTGTTCTTTCATCCCCGTGCGCACGCCTTGCAAAACGGCGTTAAAATCCGGATCATGGGCAAAAGAATCCAACATTTGCTTTACCATCGGGAAATCCCACTCCGTTTCTTCATCGGGCGTTCCATTGGGCCATGACCCGTTCAAACGGCGTCGTCAACGCTTCTTTGAGTGCCTCGCACGTTTTGGCAATCGTCTGTTGACGAAGCGCCTCTTGCGCCACTGGAAAAGGGGCAAGCACATAATCTGCAAACGACTGCCCCGCTGGTGGACGCGAAATCCCCATCCGAATGCGGGCAAACGTTTGTTTTCCGAGGTGGTCGATGATCGAACGCATGCCATTGTGCCCTCCATGCCCCCCTTGCAAGCGCAACCGGATGCTTCCTAGCGGGGTGTCTAAGTCGTCATACAAGACGATCAGCTCGTCGTCTTGCCATTTGTAGTAGTGCTTCATCGCTTGCACGCATACGCCAGATAAATTCATATACGTCGTCGGCTTTATCAAGGCCACTTGGACGCCAGCAATCGTACCAAACCCGAGGGTGCCTTGGAGCTTGGAGGACCCAAACGTCACCCCCTCTTGCGTTGCCAACTGTTCCAATGCCATCCACCCAATGTTGTGGCGTGTATGTGCGTATGTTTGTCCAGGATTTCCCAACCCAACGATCCATCTCACTTTTGAATCCTACCCTTCAAACAGTTTGCTAATGGACAATTCCTCATGAATGCGTACGATCGCCTCGCCCAGCAACGGGGCAACGGACAACGTGACGAGTTTGCTGCATGGCTGAGGGTGTGTGATGGGGATCGTATTGGTGACGACGACTTCGAGGAGCGGAGAATCTTCCAACCGCTGCATCGCAGGACCAGACAATACTGGATGCGTACAACACGCATACACTTGACGAACGCCCATTTTTTTGAGTGCATTGGCGCCAAGCTCGATCGTACCTGCGGTATCGATAATATCGTCGATGACGATGGCGGTACGCCCTTTGACTTCCCCGATAATGTTCATCACTTCGGCAACGTTCGGCTCGGGGCGGCGCTTGTCGATAATCGCCATCGGCGCTTTAAGGTAGTCTGCGAGTTTGCGTGCACGGACGACTCCGCCGTGGTCTGGGGAAACGACGACGACATCGGGCAATGCTTTTTCTTTGAAATAGGCGCCGAGGATCGGGATGGCGAGCAAATGGTCGACGGGAATGTCGAAAAAACCTTGGATTTGCGTGGCGTGCAAGTCCATCGTAATGACACGGTGCGCCCCTGCGGTTTCGATCACATTGGCGACGAGTTTGGCGGTGATCGGGTCTCGCGACCGTGCTTTGCGGTCTTGGCGTGCGTAGCCGTAATACGGGATGACAACATTGATCGTTTTGGCAGAAGCGCGCTTGAGCGCATCGACCATGATCAAAAGTTCCATGAGGTGGGCGTTGACTGGTGCACACGTCGATTGGATTACATACACATCACACCCACGCACACTTTCGTCGATGCGCACTTGAATCTCCCCATCGCTAAATTGCTCTATAAGAGCATTCCCCAGTGGCACGCCGATATAACGTGCGATTTCTTGGGCGAGCTGTGGATTGGAATTGCAACTTAACACTTTTAGTTTGGAATCACAATACGACATCGGGAAACCTCCGCTCGTTACAAGGTGTAGGACACCGCTATAAAGCGCATCATACGCATAAAAAATAAGCAAAAAAAGCGTTTGTTTGTGGCAGGGTGTTTTTTATAAATTGGTTTATCGCCATGCCCTGTCGTGTATCCATGCCGTCGTGTGCATTCGCTCTCTTCGCGATGTGACAACCCGCCTAGACAGGGTGTGCGGTCTACGTACGTGGTGGTGCAGGTTGTTGTTGGCGTTTTGTTTTGAGGGCGTTGGCGTATCCTGGCTTATTCATTTGGCGTGTACGGGCAATCGCCATGTCTTCTACGCCGACATCGTCCGTAATCGTCGAACCCGCACAAATGAATGCCTCATTGGCGATGTGCAATGGGGCAACCAAGGTGGCGTTGCTCCCAATAAACGTGCCATCCCCCACGTGTGTTTCATATTTGGATATGCCATCAAAATTTGCGGTGATGACCCCACACCCGATATTGACGTTTTGGCCGATCGTCGCATCGCCGACATACGCATGGTGCGGAATTTTGGAACCTTTGCCGACATGTGTGTTTTTGATCTCTACAAAATCGCCAATCTTCACATGTTCGGCGACATGTGTGCCTGGTCGCAAATACGCAAAGGGCCCTACCGTGGAGTCGTGCCCGATGACCGCATCGACGACGACGGAATGGGTAATGCGCACATCTGCGTGCACGATGGCGTCGGTGAGATCTGCACCAGGGCCAATCGTACACCGTGCGCCAATTGCAGTACACCCTCGCAAATAGGTGTGCGGATGGATCGTCGTCTGCGGTTCGATCGTCACCGCCGCGTCGATATACGTCGTCTGTGGATCGACCATCCGCACCCCGTTGTACATATGGCGTGTGGCGATGCGCTGACGCATGAGCACTTCGGCTTGTGCGAGGGCGACCAAGTCATTGACTCCGAATATCTCGTGTACATCCGCACATTCCATGCCGTGTACACGCTCCCCACGTGCCGTCAAAATCCCGATCACATCGGTCAAATAATACTCGCCCTGTACGTTATTCGTCGTAAGTTGTGCCAGCGAAGTGAACAGTTTTTGGTTATCGAACGCATAGATGCCCGCATTGATTTCGGTGATGCGCCGTTGCGTGGCGTCACACTCTTTTTCTTCAATAATCTGGGCGACTTCGCCCGTCGGCGTACGCACAATGCGTCCAAAGCCATGCGGTGCCGCTACGTTCCCTGTCAATACCGTCGCTGCGCCTGCGGTGTGTTGCTGCACAGACAGTAACGCACGCAACGTCGCTGGGGTGATCAACGGGGTGTCACCACAAACGACGAGCGTCTGTCCTTGTATGGCATGAAGGAGCGAATGCGCTTGTTGTACTGCATGTCCCGTCCCCGCTTGGTCGGCTTGTACGACGTATTCGACACGGTCCCCTACGGTTTGGCGTACTGCGCTGGCGCCGTGACCGACGACGACGACAATGCGCGCCATGCCTGCTTGGGTGAGTGCGTCGACCACGTATTGAATCATCGGTTGACCGCATAGCGGGTGCAATACTTTGGGCAACGTAGATTTCATGCGTGTACCCAAACCAGCCGCCAATACGATCGCCTGTGCATGCGTCATGCCCATATCCCTCCGTGGCCAAATACACGATGCCACTTTCATATTTTTCAATTGCCCACATGAATCATATCGCAACTGTACCCAAAAAGAAAGAACGCCCACACAATTGAACGCTCGCATCCGAAAATAGCGGGAATGCAGGTGATTTGTTGGCATCCTCCCTGTGGGAACACGTGCGATACGAAGCACTTCGCTGGTGTGTGGGGCGTGCAGAATGACCAATTTTTCATCCGTGGCAACTCGTATCCACTGCCTGAACCGTGAACAAAACGCCCTCGCATACGAATCGCCCATCGAAAACACCGATACAGAAGGATCCCTTTTGCGAGAAAGCAAAGGGCGTATTCCCCGAACATATGGATTGGGCATCGCTATACACCGATTTGTAAAAAATCACGTTGCCACAAACAAGCGCTTTTTTGCGCATGTTTATGCGTGTGATGCCCTTTATAGCGGTTTCCTGTTGAAATACGGATGCGTACAAGTATAAAAAAACCGCTGGATTCCCACGAAGGCATCCATGCGGTACTCCTAGCGGACGTTCACCCACTCACGATTGCCCCTGACCACTGCGTGGCCACGTCGTTCCTTATTGGTTTATGTGGTGAAGTATACCAACCCCGAAGGCGGAAAGGCGCTGCCTTTCAGCCTTCGGGGTTTACCCGCGCTCCCCCACAAGAGCCCGTTCCCACGCTCCCGCGTGGCGGGCTCTTGTGTGGTCTCGCTTTTTTATACCCCTTTCCTACGAAACACACTGTGTTTCGTAGGAAACCCCTTTACTTCACGTGCAAGTGCAAGTTCAAGCACAAGTGCAAGTTCAACTACTAAAACATTCAAAAGGTAAAAAGGTAAGAATGCAAAAGGTCACAGGGCCGTCCTCGCTAAGCGGAAGCCGATACGCGAGTCGAGGCCGCTCGGCGCGCCGCTGTAGACGTTGCTTACGGTCATGTAGCTGCTGACATCGATCCAGCTGCCGCTCCGGATCCCACGGTTCGTACCCCCCGTCGACGTAAACTGCCACTCCCACACGTTCCCACTCACGTCGAACATCCCCAAGGCGTTCGCACGCTTGCCACCG
>JAULZZ010000046.1:0-3747 GCA_032117095.1 Paenibacillus sp. | reverse complement strand
CCTGCTGGGGGGGATGGCGGACAAGGGGGCGATGTCATTTTTTGTGTTGATGAAGGACTGCGTACACTCATTGACTTTCGCCACCAACGTCATTATCGGGCGAATCGGGGGGAACACGGGAAAACAAAATCCCAACACGGAGCCAACGCCAAACCGCTCTTCGTTCGTGTCCCTCCTGGCACGGTCGTCATCGACGAAGCGACACGTCATGTCGTAGCGGATTTAACGGTGCACGGTCAAACGATTGTTGTCGCCAAAGGAGGCGTAGGCGGTCGAGGGAACGGGCGGTTTGCAACGTCCAAAATTCCCGCTCCCTATATCGCCGAAAATGGGGAAGTCGGGCAAGAACGTTGGTTGTTGCTTGAGCTCAAAGTGATGGCAGACGTTGGGCTGATCGGGCTTCCCAATGCGGGAAAATCTACATTTTTAGCATCTGTGACCGCAGCGCAACCGAAGATTGGGAATTACCCTTTTACGACGTTGACCCCTAATTTGGGAGTCGTGCCACTGCCCGATGGGGAATCGTTTGTTTTGGCGGATATTCCAGGGCTCATCGAGGGGGCGCATCAAGGGACGGGGCTCGGTCATGATTTTTTGCGTCACGTCAGTCGGACGACGTTACTCGTGTATCTCGTCGACATGTCGGGGCAAGAAGGACGCGATCCCTATGCGGATTGGTGTACGGTACACGAGGAACTTCGCCTGTACGATGCGACGCTACTAGAGAAACCGTCGTTGATCGTGGCCAACAAAATGGATCTCCCCGAATCTACGGACGGTCTCGCCCAATTTCAGGCGCAGTGGCAAACAAACCAACAGGGGGAATGCCACATTTTCCCCGTATCTGCTGCCACCCAAACGGGTGTGCAAGACGTGTTGTGGGCGATGGCACGCTTGCTCCAAACGCACCGCCAACAGCGGGAGGAGGCGCGTAGGGCACTGACGGAAACGACAGACGATACGACCGCAGTGCGGATTACGCATACGACATCACAAGAAAAACCGCTGTCCATACGGCGGGAAAACGATGTGTTTATCGTAGAAGGCGATGAAGTCGAAACGTTAGCACGACGAACCAAGTTTGGCTCTTACGATGCGATGCAACGGTTTGCGCATATCATCCGCAAGATGGGTGTCGAAGAGGCATTGCGCAAAAAGGGAGCCAAAAATGGTAGTACAGTGCGCATCGGTGCGTATGAATTTGAATTTGTAGAGGGGGATGGTTACCGGTGAAAAAAATGTCGATCGGTTTGCTTGGACTCGGTACGGTCGGCACGGGTGTCGTGCATCTCATCAGACAACAGGAACATGCGCTGGTGCGCCAAACTGGGGTACAGTGGGTGATCGATAAGATTTTGGTCAAAGACATTAATAAATTACGCAATAGCGACGTGGGCACCGCCCAACTGACGACGGACGTACAGGACATTGTCGACGATCCGCACATCGATATTGTGATCGAAGTGATGGGAGGCATCACGACGGCAAAAGAAGCGATTGAACGTGCGCTGTGCAACGGAAAAAGTGTTGTGACTGCGAACAAAGACGTCATGGCGTTGCACGGTGCTACACTGTGTGCGTTGGCGCAACAATACGGCTGTGATCTTTATTATGAGGCGAGTGTGGCTGGGGGGATCCCGATTATTCGGACGTTGACAGAAAGTTTTTCTGCGGATCGGTTGCATCGCATCTGTGGCATCGTCAACGGGACGACGAATTACATGCTCACCAAAATGACGCAAGAAGGCTGTACGTATGAGGAAGTACTCCAAGAAGCCCAGGCTTTGGGATACGCCGAAGCCGATCCGAGTGCCGATGTGTTCGGCTGGGATGCCGCGCGAAAAATGGCGATATTGTCTACGTTGGCGTTTCGGATGGAAGTGGAGTTGGCCGATGTGACCACAGAAGGAATCGCCCAAGTGACTCCCGCAGACATTGCATACGGAAAAAAATTAGGCTATACGCTAAAGTTGTTGGGCATTGCGCAGTGCGATGGCGACCGGGTAGCGGTCAGCGTCCAGCCGACGATGGTACAACAAAATCACCCACTCGCTTCCGTGCACGGTGTGTTTAATGCGGTGTATGTCCATGGGGATGCGGTAGGGGAGGCGATGTTTGTCGGACCCGGTGCGGGCAGTTTGGCGACGGCCACGTCCGTCGTGGCCGATGTCGTGACAGCGGTACGCAATGTGCAACTGGGCATTAGTGGGCGATCGTGGTTTCGTGCACACCCCCCAAGACAGCTGATGTGCGATGAAGACGTATGGGGGCATTATTTCTTTTTGTTGCACGTAGACGATCGGATTGGAGTACTCGCCCAAATCACGGAACTGTTTGCCACACAAGGGGTGAGCATCGAATCCGTCCTCCAACAAGCGCAACCGTCGTCTGCGGAAGCCGAGATTATCTTGATCACGCATGAAACGAATCGGGCTGCGTATACGCGTGTGACCGAAGCACTCCACACCTTGCCCGTTGTGCGCGCCGTCAAGAGCGTATACCGTGTTATTCGTTAGTTTCTGAACACAGGAGGATCTTCCCTATGTCATTACAGGATGAACCACGGCGCATTCGCGTACGTGTACCTGCTTCCTCTGCCAATCTCGGCCCAGGATTTGATACGCTGGGAGTAGCCTTGCAATTGTATGTGTGGATTGAAGTGACCGTGGCTTTGGAACATGAGATTACGCCATACGGCGTACAGCTTGAAGGCATGCCATGTGACCGCACAAACTTGCTGTACCAAGCGATCGCCTACGTGTATGCACAAGTCCAGCAGCCACCTCCTACGGTACATATTGCGGTATATAGCCAAATTCCCCTTGCCCGCGGGCTGGGTAGCAGTGCAGCGGCGATCGTGGGGGGGATGATGGCGGCCAATGCACTGCTCGATGGTCGGTTCACAACGGCGCAACTGTTGGCGATGGCGTGTACTTTTGAGGGGCATCCGGACAACGTTGCGGCATCGCTGTATGGTGGCATCGTGGTCAGTACGTGGGACGGCGTACAGGCGCATGCGATTCGACTGTCTCCCCCTGCACAATTGACGACGATCGTGGCGGTGCCCTCGTACATACTCAAAACGAGCGAAGCGCGTGCGGTATTGCCGACACACGTGTCAAGGGTCGATGCGATTTATAATGTGGCGCATACGGCGTTGCTTGTCGCGGCATTTGCAACGCATGACGTACAAAACATCCGCCATGCGATGCATGATCGGTTGCATCAATCGTATCGTGCGCCACTTGTCCCTGGGCTATGTGAAGTGCTTGCAGGGGCGTGTGACCATGGGGCATTGGGCGTCGCCTTGAGCGGGGCGGGTCCTACGGTCATTGCGTGGATATTACGAGACGATCCGCACAAACAAAAGCTGGCGTCTTATTTGCGGCGTACGTTGACGACGACCGATGCGCCACACGTCGTATCCTTGGATATCGCCTTAGAAGGATGTGTGGTGTGCGACACTACAGTGCCGTTTTCCCAGGCGATCCGTGCGTTTTCACCGCCAACGGATGTTTTTTCCACCGCGTTTTCTGCACAGTCACACGACGGATCCACGGACGGGTAATGTTTCGTGCACCGTTTTGTTCCCTTGTACGTGCAAAGTATTCATGTTAAAATTTTCATGTTCCTTTTCATTATCTGGACAGTGACAAGTAACCTTTTTATGGACAATGGAAGGGGGGGGAGACGGTGTGAAACAAAGTATCGCTTCATGGGATACCCCCCCCCCCGAGGACGCCTCAT
>JAULZZ010000045.1:0-8989 GCA_032117095.1 Paenibacillus sp. | reverse complement strand
TGGGCATCGTTTTTCTGGGAGGCATGGAGATGATTGTAGAGTTTGTAGCCGTCGGCACAGAGCTTTTGCTCGGACAAATCGTCAATACGAATGCGGCTTTTGTCGCCCGGCAGTGTGCTTCTCTCGGTCTGAATATGTACCACCAAACCGTCGTCGGGGACAATGTGGCACGCATCCTACACGTATTAGACATTGCCAGTCGGCGGGCACAGGTGGTCGTGTGCAGTGGGGGGATTGGACCGACGCGTGACGATGTGACATTAGAAGCGCTGGCGACATGGACGCAGCGAGAAACGGTCACCGACCCCCAAGCGTTGCAACATCTACACAACGTGTCCCATCAACGAGCATCATCGCCCGATGCATCTTACTGGCGACAAGCCCAGACGTTAAAAGGGGGGCATCCCCTCTATAACGACGTTGGTTTGGCAGTAGGCACAGCGGTGTGGCATGAAGGTGTATACTACGTGTTGTTGCCTGGTCCGCCGCGAGAGCTCCAAGCGATGTGGCATCGGATGGTCGTGCCATGGATGCAGCAGCATTTTCCGCACGTTGATACGTTGTATTCTTTCCCCATTTCATGTGCAGGGATTGGGGAAGCTGCTGTAGCGCGGTGTCTCGATGACCTGATCGTCTCCCAAAGTGACCCTACGATCGCAACGTATGCCAAAGTCGGTGAAGTATTGATCCGTGTCACGACACGGGCACCGTCCCCACAGTTGGCGCATGCCCAAGTGCAGGCAGTCAAACAGGAGATCGTGCAGCGGCTATCTCCGTACATTTATGCATTTGAGGACATTTCTCTTGCCGAAGCGATCATCGCACGGTTGCGTCAACGTCATGAAACGGTAGCCGTCGCTGAAAGTTGTACGGGGGGAGCGTGTGGCCATCGTTTGACGACGGTAGACGGCAGTTCGCAGGCGTTTCGCGGGGGGGTCATTTGTTATACGGATGAAGCGAAGGCGCAGTGGCTCGATGTCCCGTGGGCACTGTTGCAAGGCGCAGAAGCACCAGGGGCGATCAGTGCGACCGTCGCGGGGGTGCTCGCCGAAAATGTCGCCACAAAATGGCAAGCAGATTATGGCATTTCTTTCACAGGCGTGGTGGGGAGTGAAGCAGTGGGCACACACCGATCGGGGCACGTGTTTATAGGATTGTACAAAAAAGGAACAGCGCCTGTGACCTATGCGCTACAACTCACCAGCGACCGCACAGGAAACCAAGAACGTGCGGTACAAGAAGGGCTATACCGTTTGTGGTGTATGTTGCAACCTCCGGAAATGCCTTCGTCGTGAGGGTGGGGGAATTTTTGTTAGTTTTTGGCGATCACAGCATAGGGTGAGAAGATAGACGATGACATGGGCATCAAACCACGTGCTGAAATTCTTGGTTACTCCCGTTCACTTTAGGAAAAGGTTCGCAATCACCGCTCTGGCAACGACTGTACATAGGCATCATTGTATGCGAGCAAGCGATTCATGCGCTCAAAGGATGCGCGGTACGCTTCTACATCCGAGGAGATGATTTTTTTCGGATCGAGTGCAAAAACTTTCCCTTTAGAAAACGTTTCGCCTGATACATACAATACGTCATCATCGAAAAAAGAACCGGTTGGCAAATAAAAACGACTCGTCCCCAAATGATGTTTCTGATTCAACAGATCTTGCCCGAACACGATTTCATTGCTCCAATCGTAGCCGAGTAAATTCAGCACAGTGGGCATGATGTCAATTTGTCCCCCAGGTTGGGAAATGGTGACGGGTGTATTCGTCACCCCAGGCACGGAAATAAATAGGGGGATGTTGTACATGGTCAGCGCATCATACGGTTTGCCGCGCGCTTGTTCGAGCAACGTCAAATCTGTGGCCGATAAACTTTGTGCAGACAAGCCAAAATGATCGCCGTATACGACAAAGAGGCATTGCTCCCAAATGCCTTGTTTTTTTAGTTGCGCAATAAAGGTTCCCAGTGCACGGTCTGCATAGTTTGCCATCGTAACGTAGTTTCCTACGAGGGTGTTTTTCCATGCTTCGGGCAGGGGAAACGTCGGTTTGCCGGCAGGTGCAATAAACGGATGGTGCGAGCTTTGGGCGATGACATGCGCATAAAAGGGACTTCTGCTTTGGTGTAGCGGGGTCAATACATCGATCGTTTTCGCATACAACACTTCGTCTGACGCCCCAAAAGCGATGACATCTTCATTGCCAAAATACGTTTTATCGTAGTATTGTGCAAACCCCAATGCCGCATACAGCTGATCACGATTCCAAAAGTGAACATCGTTTGTATGAAGTGTAAGCGTCGTATAGTGTTGCGTGTGCAGTCTTCGGGGCAAACTCGGCAACGCTTTGGCACTGTATTTGTGCGAGGCCGCTTGTTGGGCAGGCGGATAAAAAGCAGTATTGACAATAAATTCAGCGTCTGACGTGTTTCCTTGTCCGATACTTTGGTAAATTTGCGGGAAATAGAGGGCGTGCTGGCGCAGTTGTTGGAGCGTTGGGCTGACTGCTTTTCCGTCGAGAGAGAGGTCTACCAAAAAGTTTTGGTACGATTCGAGCTGTACGAGGATGAGATGACGCCGTTGCGCTACACCGGTGTATTTTTTCGTATGAGGGAGCGGGTTTTGGTGCAGTTGTTGGATGCGTGTGGCGGTAATGTCAGCGAGTGGTGTGCCCATGGCGGGGACGATGTCGTTGGTCATCGCTTGGATTTGATACGCAAGAAGTCCCATGTTTTCAAATTTTTTAATTTCATTTAGGATATCCCGATGGGTGAGCGTATTCGTGACGAGGAGGACGATACAAGAAACCCAAACGATACGCCAGCGGGATTTTGAGGGGAGGCGATTTGTTGTCGTGGCGACGATACCGCTCATGCGCGCGATACCGATGAGCATAAAATCGATAAAAAATAACAAGTCTGTCGGACGTACCAGCGCAAAAATACTCTCTTTGATATCGATGACTTGGTTGGCATGAAACAAGGCGTGGTACGTGACAATGATGCCGAACTGATCGTAGTAGAGCAGTACCGTGACGAGCAGGAGTGACCAAATCACATTGATCGTACATAAATAGCGTGCAATGGGTTTCGTGTTCCACCACCAGGAGACGACGAGTGTCATGACGAGTACGGTGGGGATGCCAAAAAAAACGAGGGTGTGCCATGCAAGGGTATCGTACATGAGCAATGAAAATAAGGCGTATTTGAGCCAAAGGATGAATGAAGTCAAGACGACAGAATGATGTTGAACGCGGAGGGGAGTGAGCAGGCGGCGTATTCGGTGCAACGAAAACATTCCTTTCACACACAGAAGTTGTAGTTCATACGAAACACATATTGAAAACATATCCGCTGGGGTATATGTGTATTCAAACCGTGTTTCTTATGGGTACCTCTATAAACCGTTTTTTCAAAAATGACTTTTCCGGAAATAAGCGATTTTTTGCGTATGCTTATGCGCATTATGTAGTTTATAGAGGTGCCCTTATCACAGGGGAGTACGTTTTCAGGCGCAAGGAAGCTACCGAAAAACGGCGAACGGTTCTTTTTGTTAGCGTGCCCAGATGGCCAATGACAACGGTTCGACCGTGTCGTAGGGGGTACGCAAACAACGTATCGGTTCAGTACGTACACACACCGAGTCGGCAAGAACTACCCAATGGCCTTCACCGGGGAGGGTCACCGCTACGGCGTGACGCAACGGATTGTATGCAATCACAAGGTGTTCGTAGGGCAGGTCCGCAGGTTGTCTCCCAGATATCCCGTACAAAATCGTACCCGGTACACTCGGCAAGCGGTGCAACTGCGTGCGGATTGCCTCAGCGGTACGCAGGCGAAAACTCGAATGCGCACGGCGGAGGGCGATGAGTTGGCGGACGTACGCAATCGCATGGGGATGTGCACATGCGCGCGACCAATCCAAGGCGTTGATCGCATCGGGGGAACGATAAGAATTATGCTCGCCATGCTTTGTACGAAAAAACTCTTGCCCCGCATGTAAAAAGGGGATGCCTTGGGAGGTGAGTACGATCGCCGTCGCAAGAAGGTGCATGCGTTGTCGCTCGGCAGGCGTGTCCAGCGGGTTGGACTGTTGCAGGCGATCCCATAGCGTATGGTTGTCGTGCACTTCTACGTAATTGATCGTTTGTTCTGGTTCATGGGCAAATCCCCCGAGATGGTTGGGGTAGCGAATGCCCCCGACGACACCCGTAAATACGTCTTCCAAAAGGTGTCCTGATCCGTTGACAAAGCCACGATCGTACACAGAAAAGACGTTTCCTTTTAGGCCGTCGCGTAACCGATCGTTAAACTGTCCAATGCGGGGCATCGCCCCTGCGTGTGCTTGTGTCGCTTTTTTGTGTTCGGACAAGGCGGTGTGCAACTGCCATCCTTCGCCATAGACGAGAATCGAGGGGTCGATCGCATCCAACCGTCGCCGAATGTCGTTCATTGTTTCGATGTCGTGACACCCCATGAGATCAAAGCGAAAGCCGTCAATGTGAAAATGTTCCGCCCAATACACGACACAATCCCCAATGAGTTTGCGCATCATCACCCGTTCGGAAGCGGTATCGTTTCCTACGCCTGTACCATCAGACAACACCCCTTGGTCCCAATAACGAAAATAGTATCCAGGAACAATTTTTTGGAATGCGCTCAGTGCCACAGAAAAAACGTGGTTAAATACGACGTCCAGCACGACGCGCATCCCTTTGCGGTGCAAGGCAGCGACGAGTTGCTTGACTTCACGGATCCGACACGCGGGATCAGCCGCATTCGTGCTGTAAGAACCTTCGGGGGCAAAGAAAAATGCAGGGTCATACCCCCAATTGTATTGGGCGAACGGATTTTTTTCATCAACAGACATAAAATCGTGCAGTGGCAACAGTTGTACATGGGTGATGCCCAATGAGGCGATATAATCGAGGCCGGTCACAAACCCTTCTGCCGTGGCAGTGCCTTCCTCGGTGAGCCCGACGTAACGTCCTTTGTGGTGTACGCCACTCGTAGGATGCATCGTCGCATCGCGCACGTGAATTTCATACACAATCGCATCGACAGGGTGGACAAACGGGGGCGAACGATCGTGTTCCCAATCTGGCGGATTCATGTCGGCTGGACGCACAATGGCACCACGCGTCCCATTGATGCACAATGCTTTGGCATACGGATCGACTGTTTCGATCGCATGGTCGTCGTGCCATATGGCATATGTGTACCCTTGACCCGCCAAGTCGCCTTGTACCGTCGCCACCCATGTCCCTCCCGTACTGCGTTGCATGGGGAATTCGTATTTGCGACTGTTTTGGCAGTGAGCATACAAATTAACGGTCGCTTGCAAGACGGTTGGAGCCCACAGGCGAAATGTCGTCGCTTGTGGCGTATAGGTGATGCCAAGGTCGTTGCCGTCATAGGTGAGCTGTGATTCAAAATTGGGATGGTCAAACATGCCTGCAATCGACAAAGGAGCCAGCGGGTATCCAGGGACGGCGACGGTATACCGTTGGGTGACATCGAGTTTCTCTGCCATGTGAATGCGCAATGTGGCATCATTTTCGGCATGGACGGAGTGGATGGGCTGGATCGTACCTTGCTCATCGAGGACACAAACGAGCGTACCTTCACGGGGAAGACACGGATCAGGAGGGGTCAAATACACGACCAAACGGCGGGGAAGCACCATTTGGGCTAAAAAAACACGTTTGTGTCGCCGATTCATCGCCACCGCATAATCCGTATACACCGTCGGGTCGCCTTGGATGACCCATACGTGTGCGATATCATCGTGCCCTACGGTTTCGATGTAGCGATCTTGGTATTCCCGTTCTACCCATTGCAACGTTGCGGTGTTGCGTCTGATGACGTAACCGACTTTCGTCACCCCATCGGTTTGCGGAATTTGGTAGCTCGCCACCATCCCGAACTCGTCTGCGTGTGTGAATACACAGGAAGCCCCAGACTGGTTGAGTGGCCATATCCACACGTCCCACCCGCTATATTCATGATCAAAACGAAAATAATGCACGTTTACTTGTAAGGGAGCGGTACGGATAATCATCGGATCGCCTCATTTTTTACCGTATTTTTATAAGCACAAGCCACGAGGAGAAAAATAACATGAAGGGCGTTCGGGGAGCGGGAACAGTGCAGGGAGCTTTTTGTGAGAGAGGCCTCGTGTCACGCCATACAGTAGGGAATGCGAAAATAATGTCAAAAGGTTAAGAGCTTCCTTGAAAAATGTTGCAATGAAACAGGAATCCGAAAAAACTTGACGTTTTTGAAAAAATACCTAAGATCACTCATTCATCCGTGTCCGAGATCATCCGCTTAACCTGTTGACATTGGATACGAAACTAAAAACACAGATTGAAAATATCACATTAAAGAGAATCGTCGTTTGTGCGTAAGCAAAAGGCGGTTTGACCGTGACCCAGAGGCGTAGTATTTCCGCTGGGGTATAGAGCACCTCTATTAAAGTGCATTTTACGCATAAATATAGGCAAAAAATGCGCATGTTTACGGCAAGACGATTTTTACAAATTGGTTTGTAGGGGTGCCCTATCGGTATTAAAATCGTGATGCGTATGATTCCCTTATTTATCGCAGAAAGGAAAATGCGAGGTTTTCAACATTGTAGCGCCAAGTAACATTCGATTATAGCGTATATATCGGATATCCCGTCACGTTTTTTGAACAGTGTTCCCTATATTTATAGCGTATTCACTGCGCAGTTGCAACCCATACGAATCTCAGCTTGAAACCATATGCACAGAGGGACGCCTTTTGCGAGAAAGCAAAAGGTGTTTTAACCGATAGATGGGAGTGGAAAGCGGATGCGCAGTAACGTGACCCAAAGGCGTAGCCTTTCCGCAGGGAAGTTGGTTGGAAATCGGGATGCGTAGCCGTTTTTCGTAAGCGTAGGCGGTCAGCCACGTTGTTTCCAGCATATGAGGGCAATCTATGCGCTATACTTGTAAAAAGCGGCATAAATGTGTATTTTAATAGAGGGTTCATCGTCGATAAGCAAAAGAGGAATAGGATGCAAAGGAGCGAAAAAATGATGCAAACGTTCATTTCGGAGCGTCTCCCGCGTCGAAGCGGGAAGGCCAATGTGATGGATTATGAGGAAACGTATGCGCAATTCAACTGGGACGATGTGCGTGTGGAGGAACAGTTGGGTTGGCGTGCAGACGGCAAAATGAACATGGGATATTCCTTGATTGATCGCCATGTGGTGCGTGGGCACGGCGCACACGTTGCCTTGCAATATATTGATGATAACGGGGTGCGTGCGTATACGTTTGAGCAGTTGCGTACCGGATCCAACCGGTTTGCCCAGCTGTTGCATCATCTCGGCGTGTCCGCAGGGGAGCGGGTGTTTTTCTTTATGCCACGGTCTCCCGAAGTGTACACGGGGATCATCGGGGCGTTAAAAATGGGAGCCATCGTCGCCCCTTTATTTGAAGCGTTCATGGCAGAAGCAGTGTATGATCGCATGTTTGACGCACAAGCATCCGTGGTGGTGACGACGCAGGCGTTGGTGTCACGCATTCCTGTGGAGCGACTGCCTCATTTGCGCCATGTGATTGTGTGCGATTTGGATCGTCCGCCACACGGGATCGAAGTCGATTACGTTTCGCTTATCGAGAAGATGCCCGTGTCATTTGACACCGTGTGGGTGGAACGAGAGACCCCGATGATTTTGCATTATACGTCGGGCTCAACGGGCAAGCCCAAAGGGGTGATGCACGTGCACGGGGCAATGGTGCAGCATGCGATGACAGGAGTATGGGTGTTGGATTTGCGTCCAGATGACGTGTACTGGTGTACCGCCGATCCAGGGTGGGTGACAGGCACATCGTACGGCATTTTTGCGCCGTGGTTGCACGGGGTGACCAACGTCGTACGGGGAGGGAGATTCGATGCCTCACGGTGGTATGAGACGATTCAAACGTTGGGAGTTACCGTATGGTACAGTGCACCGACGGCGTTTCGGATGTTGATGGCTTGCCCAGACCGCATTGTGAAGGCGTACGATTTGTCGTGCTTGCGGCATGTGTTGTCTGTCGGCGAGCCTCTCAATCCCGAAGTCATTCGTTGGGGGATGAAAACGTACAACCAGCGCATACACGACACGTGGTGGATGACGGAAACAGGCGCCCAGATGATCGTAAATTTGCCTTGTTTGGACATGCGCCCAGGGTCGATGGGAAAACCTTTGCCTGGCATCGTGGCTGCGATTGTCGATGATGAAGGAAAAGAGTTGCCGCCCAATACGTTGGGACATTTGGCGATCAAAGCGGGATGGCCGTCCATGATGCGGGGCATTTGGAACAACGAAGCGAAATATGCACAATATTTTTCCATCGGTGGGTGGTACGTATCGGGGGATTCGGCATATCAAGATGAAGACGGGTACTTTTGGTTTCAAGGACGAGTCGATGATGTGATCAACACGGCAGGGGAGCGCGTCGGGCCGTTCGAGGTGGAGAGCAAACTTGTAGAGCATCCTGCGGTGGCAGAAGCTGGGGTCATCGGCAAACCCGATGCACTGCGCGGGGAAATTATTAAAGCGTTTGTCAGTTTGCGTGAAGGGTATACGGAATCCGATGACTTGATCGAGGCGTTGAAAGCGCACGTCAAACAAGGATTGGCTGCGCACGCTGCGCCACGGGAGATAGAGGTCATCCCACAATTGCCCAAAACGAGGTCGGGAAAAATTATGCGTCGTGTGCTCAAAGCCCGCGAATTGGGATTGCCGTTGGGCGATGTGTCGACGATAGAGGAGTGAGGAGGTTCGCCCAAAGGAAGACAGGCAAGCAGGGGTGGTGCTTGTGTGCATGTAGAAGGCGTCGCTTACCAGGGCAAAAGCATTTACTTTTGACCAAAAAACACGGTGGACAGCGCATCGATGCTCAACGACGCACTAAACATTTTTTTGCGTAGACTTAATCGCCCCATTTTTACTTGTTTGACCATCGAAAGA
>JAULZZ010000044.1:0-28110 GCA_032117095.1 Paenibacillus sp. | reverse complement strand
ACTACTTCTAACCGTTTGTATGCGTTCACATTTTTCTTCGTTTTTGCATTTCTTTTCTCAGCGCTATCGCATATTCTTTGTATCACACGCACGTTATTTTGTCGATATATTTGTTTGGAATTAGTATTAGTATCACGCTGTACAAACTATCGGGTAGATCGCCTTTTACTTTTTTGTAAAAGGCAATTCCCTATTTTTATGGGTTCCATCGAGGATTCGCACGAGAAACGTGGTTGTAGGAGGGCTTGCACAGTTTTAGGGGGCGTGTACCGTGATCGAGGCAATGACATACAACGTCTGGTCAGCGCATTGCGGGATGCCATCGAATGTCCCTCTGATCGTGGACGTCCCGACAGTGTTACACGCATACGAGGAGTCATCCCATGTTACAGCATGTGGTTTCACGATGCCAAGATGACGCCGTTGGTACGGGGAGTCGCTGACATTTTCCGTACATTTGACATAAAAAAAATTCGGCAATGTGTGGAGCACGGCAGCACTTGTTGTGCCAAGGGGCACGGTCTGATACAGCGTGTGTCGACTGTGGGGGAGCACTTCGTACACCGACTGTTGTACCCCGTACCAGCTGATGAAAACACCAGGAATAGGAGACAATCCTTCCCGTTTTGACCAAGAGGTAGACATCGGCATGTATGATGGTACAGGGGGATTTTTCCCATTGACTGCAAGAGGAAGGGAGTGAGACATCAATGCATGGAGCGCCATCAGTAATGTAGTTCGGTTTACAAATTCCCCATCCATGCACGCCACTCCTTAGTTGAGTTTTTCGTTGAAGGATAGTCATATCATACCGCATAAAACACCGTTTGAGTAGCACATTTGGCGAGTTTAAAAAAAATCACATTCCCTTCTTGACAGAGCAAAGGATACAGTAAAAATTTCTAAATTTTGGAATTTTAAATGCCTCGCATGTCTCCCCCTTGGTGGCATGTAGTTACTGTTTCATCGTGTTGTCGTGTGTTCCCTCTGATGTGGGGAAACCAGCAAATTCTTCGGCAGGCAAACGAATCCACCGTCGCAAATAACCTTCATCCGATAACGCTTTTAATAAAATGATGAGTACGGGGGCGAGGATCAATCCCGCAATGCCAAACAAAGACAACGATACGATCATTCCCGCAAGCACGGTAAACGCAGACACCCCGATTGATTGTGCGGTGAGGCGCGGTTCCATCACTTGGCGAAACAGCAAGACGACAAGCAGTAGCACGGTGAGCCCGATGCCTAGCGCAATGTTGCCACTGAAAAAACAATACAAAATCCACGGCACGAAAATTGTGGACACCCCAAGTAAGGGCAGGAGGTCAAAAAAAGCCGCCAGCATTGCAATGGACAGTGCGTTGTCTACACGCAAAAATAACAAAGCGATCAAGATCAGGAAAAATGTGCATGAGAGGAGTAAAAATTGAGTTCTTATGTATGAAGCAATGCCCTTGATGACGTGATCGCGTAAAAAATCGTATGCACGCTTAAACGTATGCGGAGTGTTTTGTTGGGCGAATTTTCGCCAATAGGGGATTTCAATGCTCAAAAAATATGCCAAAATAACGGCGATGATGAAATTAAGCACAAAGGTGGACAGTGACGTGATGACAGTGACGATTGACCCTAAGACGGTGCGTACGACTTTGGTCGCATACGTCGTCATCGTACGTACCGCATTGTCGAGCTGGGTCGCCGTATCTGGGGGCAACGCTTCAATTTTTTTTTGGGCATAGTCGAACATGGAAAAAACTTGACGTTGGATGACGACGGCATTGTTGTCGATTGTTTTTTGTAGACCAATCATTTGGACGGTGACCATCGCTCCCGCCCCGACGAGAATGGAAAACAATAAGAATAAGAACGTCGCCATGGACAATGCGGTCGCGATCGTCTTCTTGATTTTGCGGCGGTGCAAAAACTGTGAAAAAGGTTCCGTAATCCAAAACAACACGAAAGCGAGTAAAATCGGCGCAGCGATTTCATACACGAAACGAAAACTCACCATGAGCAAATAAATCGTCAATGCGATAAAGGCGATGTCCATTGCAGTGCGCCAGTATTTCTTATAAAATAGAATCATGCGCATTCCTCCGCCTATTGGTTTGAAAATCCCGCATTCACGCCAACGCAATACATTCCATGATACGTAGCCCATTATAACAAACTTTTTTCCAAGATACACCATAGACAGCAGTGCGATTTTCTAGTATTATGAGACGAGTAGCTTTTTATACGTATAATATAGCAATGCGTAGGATACTCATCCGCCTTTCAATGCATACATCCTATCGGGTAAACCACTTTTTGCTTTCTCGCAATAGGCAACTCTCTGAGGATGTTTTTTCACAATTTGAGGATTCGCATGAGACAAAAAAAGCATACAGGGGACCAAGGCAAAGGCGTGCGCAAAGCGCAGTTTGCCCCTGCATCAGAGAAGACGCCAAGTACGATGATTTTTTCACTAGGAAAAGGGGGGGGCAACATGTATCGACTCGGACAAAAAGTGATTGTCGTTGCAGATGAATTTGAACAAGGATTTCCTGTAGGATGTCACGGCTTTATCGTGGCATACGATCGCAATCCCGACAATGCTTTTGATTACATCGTGCGTATCCCCGCAATAAACAAGAACGTATTCGTTCCGAAGGAAGACATTGCGCTCGAAGAAGTGCTCATCCGTCAAGAAGTAGACCGCATCGAGAAGGAGGCGTTGCTCGATTTTGCCCTCGTCACGAAAAATGAGGCGTTGTTCCGCCAGCTGACGTATGTGCAGGAGAATGGGAGAGCGTCCGAACAACCGTCATCTGCCCAAGAGCAAACCGATTCCCATGATTTCATTCGTTTGATCAATCTAAAAGCGTGGATTTAGTGCCACGGGGTTTGGTAGGAAACCCGAAGGAGAGTGTACGTGTGGACGTTACGCCCGAAGTCGTCGATCATGTGGCACAGCTGGCCTTGTTGCAGTTGGATGAAGCCCAACGACTACGTTTTACAGACCAGATGAATGTCATATTGTCGTACGCACGCAAACTATACGAGCTCGATACGACGGAAATTGCGCCGACTACCCATGTCATGTCGTTGGATCGTGTGATGCGTGCCGATGAAGTCACCGCTTCCTTGCCACTGACCGAAGTATTTTTGAATGCCCCTGCGTGGGAGGATGACGCTTTTTTCGTTCCTACGGTGTTGGAGTGAGTGGCACAGGGCGATGGGAAATAAGTTTGCATGAGAGGCGAGCGCTGTATTTCCGCTGAATACGTTTGTATAGGAGAGGTGTTATTACGTAGTGCATGTGTGGAACGAACCATTAGCAACGACCGTAACACGGTTGCAACAACGCGCACTTTCCGTCACGGATATGGTGACGATGAGCATACAAAATATTAAGGCGATCGATGGGCACATACGCGCCTTTCTTTCCGTTGATGAAGAGGGAGCTTATGCGCAAGCCCGACAGTGGGACGACGCAACGGATGTACCGCGGGATCAGTTGCTGTTTGGCATCCCGATGGCCCTAAAAGACAATATTATGACGCGTGGGATGAAGACGACATGTGCGAGTCGCATGTTAGAAAACTTCATCCCCGTTTATGATGCGACGGTGACGACAAAGTTGCGTCATGCGCACGCTGTGCTTATCGGAAAGGTGAATATGGATGAGTTTGCCATGGGAGGATCCAATGAAAATTCAGCTTTTCATCCCACACACAATCCGTGGAATACGCACTATGTGCCAGGGGGATCAAGTGGCGGTTCGGCTGCGAGTGTGGCTGCACGGGAAGTGTTGTTTGCTCTCGGTTCGGATACGGGGGGGTCGATACGGCAACCGGCTGCCTATTGTGGGGTCGTAGGGCTAAAACCGACGTACGGGTTGGTGTCACGCTATGGACTCGTGGCGTTCGCTTCTTCGCTGGATCAGATCGGGCCTTTGACACGGACGGTGGACGATGCAGCAGTCGTGTTGCAGGCCATTGCGGGTCACGATCGACGCGATGCAACATCGGCCGACGTCCCCATCCCAAATTACACGGAGGCATTGCACGGAGACGTGCGCGGACTCAAAATTGCATTGCCGAAGGAGTATTTTGGGGAAGGGCTCGATCCGATCGTCAAGCAGGCGGTGTTGGATGCGTGTGCACAGCTCGAACGTCTGGGGGCAACGTGTTCCGAAGTATCGATGCCACACAACGAATATGCGGTCGCTACCTATTACGTATTGGCTTCCTCAGAAGCTTCCTCGAACCTTGCGCGGTATGATGGGGTACGTTTTGGGATGCGTGCTGAAGGGAAATCCTTGTTTGATATGTACGTACATACACGCAGCAAGGGATTTGGCGATGAGGTAAAACGACGCATTATGCTCGGTACGTATGCGCTGAGCTCAGGTTATGCGCAGGCGTTTTATACACAAGCCCAAAAAGTACGGACATTGATCAAACAAGATTTTGATCGGGTGTTTGCGTCGTACGATGTGATCATCGGGCCGACGGCGCCGACGGCGGCATTTGCGCTGGGCTCCCAAGTTCACGACCCATTGACGATGTATTTGAACGATACGTACTCGATCCCAATGAGTTTGGCAGGCGTACCAGCGTTGTCCTTGCCGTGTGGGTATACGCCCGACCATTTGCCGATCGGGATGCAAATCATTGGCAATCTTTTTGCAGAATCAACGGTATTGCGTGTGGCACATGCGTTTGAACAAGCAACGGATTTTCATCGCCGTATACCGCCGATTGTGGAGACGATGTTGCAAAGAGGAGGGAGCGTATGACGACATTCGAAACGGTGATCGGGGTCGAAGTGCACGTAGAACTCCACACGGCAACGAAGCTGTTTTGTGGTTGCGCAACGTCGTTTGGGGCCCCTCCGAACAGTCATACATGCCCTGTTTGTTTGGGACATCCCGGTGTGTTGCCGGTGCTCAATCGTCAAGCCGTCGCGTATGCAATAAAAGCAGCGCAAGCATTGCACTGCACGATTTCACCGGAAACCCACTTTGATCGTAAAAATTATTTTTATCCCGATTCCCCCAAAGCATACCAAATTTCACAAGCAGATCAGCCCATTGGACGCAATGGGTGGCTCGATATTCCCCATGGCAACGAAGTAAAACGCATTCGCATTGATCGCGTGCACTTAGAAGAAGACGCTGGAAAACTGACGCATCATGCGCACGGGTCAGCGGTTGATTTTAATCGTGCCGGTACGCCACTCATTGAGATTGTGACGCATCCTGACTTGCGGAGCCCCGAAGAAACCAAACTTTTTCTCGAACAATTGCGCGATGTGATCGTCTATTGTGGGGTGTCTGATGGCAAAATGGAAGAAGGTTCGTTGCGGTGTGATGCGAACATTTCACTTCGCCTCGTAGGTGCGACAGCACTCGGCACGAAGACAGAGCTTAAGAATATGAATTCATTTCGCGGAGTCCAAAGTGGGTTGCTGTACGAGCAACAACGGCAACAAGCGATTTTGTGCGCAGGCGAAAAAGTCATTCAGGAAACCCGACGCTGGGATGAAGCAAAAGGGATTACGATTGCGATGCGCTCAAAAGAACATGCCCACGATTATCGTTATTTCCTAGACCCCGATTTGGTGCGGGTACCCCTCGATGATTCTTGGATCAACGCCATAAAAGCAACGATTCCAGAGATGCGTCCCGCAAAACAACATCGGTATACGACGGTGTTCGGCTTGTCTGCGTACGATGCTCAAGTGCTCACAGCAACACTCCCTTTGGCAACGTTGTTTGAACAAACGGTCGCACATACGGCAGACCCCAAAACGACAGCCAACTGGCTCATGGGCGATGTATTGGCGTACGTGCATGCCAACGGACAGTCGCTCACGGACATCTCGCTCACTGCACAGCAACTCGGGCAGTTGATTGGGTGTGTCACATCAGGCAAAATTTCGCACACTGCTGGGAAAACTGTCCTTAAATTGATGATGGAAACTGGAAAAGATGCCGATGAACTCATTGAGATACATGGCTTGGCCCAAGTACAAGACGAGGAAGCCATTCGCACGTGGGTCAAAAATGTCATCGCCAGCCATCCCCAATCGATCGAAGACGTTCGCCAAGGAAAGACGAAAGCGATCAGTTTTTTAGTAGGGCAAGTGATGAAACAATCCAAAGGAAAAGCGAGTCCCACAGTCGTACAAGCACTGTTGCAAGAACAGTTAGAACAGTGAAACGCCAGCACACACCCATACAAAAAAGCCGTGGTTTAAGTGCACACGGCTTTTTTGTGGTTGATACGAAGCGGAATTTCAATATGGGATACGGATTATCAATGGACTGGACGACAAGATTGACGATCAACGATGGTCGTTTCTAATAAATCAATCATTTGGATCGAACCGTCTCGTTGGATATTTTCGATGAGGACGGTGGCAACCCGTTCGGCGAACGTTTCGATCAGAGGCCCTACACCAGTGACTGGCACAGGCAAATCGGCAAGTTTGGATACATTGTCGTAACTGATGAGCGACATGTCCTCGGGGATACGGATGTGATTGTCTTTTAGCGATTGCAAAAGTCCTGTGGTCAGCTCGTATCCCCCAGTGATCACCGCAGTCGGACGCGTTTCGAGGGCAACAAGTTTTTGGCCCACCGCATAGCCATGCGACCACGTCGTTCCTTCACAATCCAATACGATCGTGCCTTCTCGCGGAATTGCCTGTACAGAAGCCTCTTCGTAGAAGCCGATTACTTTTTCGTATTGGGTGTGATCTGACTCTCTGGCATCGCCACAGTATGCAATCACACGGTGACCGAGTGCGTATACATGTCGTACTGCTTGGCGGATCGCTTCTTTGCGCTTTGCATCGACGAGGGCATAACGTGTACCAAAAACATGTGATGAACCAATAGAGACGGTCGGGATTTCAGTGTTGAGCCGGTTCGTTACCGAGGAGGTTGCACTGTCTTCGAACACGATCATGCCGTCGACACGTAGCCGCTGGAACAAATCCAATGCCGCTTCAGTCGGCAACATCGACAATACGATATCATACTTTCGACGCGCAAATTCATTGTTAATGCACTCAAGCAACGCAGTCGTCGCTACCCGATCCATCGCTGGCATGACAATACCGATGTACATGCTACGTTTGGATACTAAACTTTTGGCAACCATGTTCGGTTGATAACCGAGCTGTTTTGCTAACTCACGAATGCGTTGTTTTTTTTCATTTCTCACGAGGGGGCTGTTGTTCAAGGCTTTGGATACGGTCGAATAGCTCACTCCAGCTAAGCGCGCAATGTCTTTAATCGTTACACTCATACGTATACCACCTCTTCACTAAAATTGGAAATTTTTTAATTAATAACTTCCTTTTGTTAAAGTACCACATTACTGGCAAGGATAGCAAGATGACGCAAGAGGGAAACGAAGTAATTTTTCATACAAACAACGTAGAAAGCAGAAAGAGCACCAATCAATTACAGTATCGGATGCAAGCATTCAAAAATGAAGAGGACATCCATCCAGACTCGAGAACATTTTTTGGCGAATACTAAACACGGATGAAAAACATCAATGCAGATCGGCTCCTTTTACAAGAAAGCAAAGGAATTTTTAACCAATAGGATGTCCGTATATAAGAAGGAGAGTGATGAAAAAAGACGTTCCCCATGCGCAAGCGTCCAAGTTACAGCGGTTTTTTTGGTCCTTCAGGATCGAGAGACAAGCGCGTATGACAATGCATACAGCGATCATTTCGTCCTAAAATTTTTGTTGCTTTGCCACATGCGGGACAGACGATTTGGACGGCATTCGTGGAGAACACCCCTGCTACAAAATACACGACCATACTGCCTGACATGGTCAACAACCCGACGATCAACCCCAATGCGGCGATGATACGCGCCCCTGGCATATCGAACACGAGTGCAGCCGTGCCTGCGACCATAAAAGCCATTCCCCCGAGAATGAGCAATAATCCCCAATGGCGAAACGTATGAATTTTAGCGGTACGAAACAGCATCGCACATGCGCCCCCTTTTTCTTCACTCGTAAATGTTCTTGATGTCATTATATCAGATGCCGACAAGTTTTCAAATGAAAACGTATTTCATGGAAAAAAACGTCAAGTCAAAGCGACGACACAACATCCCGCATACTAAATACGGATTAAAAACATCCATGTAGGGCGATTCCTTTTACACGAAATCACAGTAACTTTTAACCAATCGGATTCCTATATTCAAACAGTGTTTAGTATCAGTGCGAAATTTCCAAAAAATATTGACAAATGTGCTGTTCGTTGCGTACTATTATGGTAGTGTATATTTTTTGATTTAACAAAAGAAAAGGTTGCAGCTATGGTCCGTTGTTTGAAAAAATGACACACGTTCGTATGGTTTTTGCGCGTGGATTGGTCGGGTGTGGAGCGGGAAACCAGACGAAAAAAAACAGCGCTTTGGAAATGTGTGTGCGTAGAACGTGTGATTGATGGAGACACGCTCGTGTATGCAGACCCGCATGTCGTAAAAGTACAGTTGATTGGCATTGACGCTCCTGAGATGCGAGGCACAGCAAGGAGTGCAGTCGTTCGCCCAAAAAGGCCATCGCATGGTTACGGGCAAAAATTGAGCACAAGGAAGTTTGTTTGGAGCAAGGCGTCGTTCACCCGATCATGATGAACGGTTGCTTGCGTATGTATACTTGAAGGATGGCACGTTTATTAAGTGGGCAGTGGGCAGTTGATTGAGTAAGGTCATACTAATACGGATTCCAAACTAAAACATCAATAATATCCAGTCTCACCCTGTAATACTTTTGATCGTTTTTTTGGACAAGGAAGTTCGTGTTGCAGAAAGGGCATTTTCTACTTTCTTGAGAGAATCGAACATTCTGTTTTTGAACGATCGTTTGCGTACTTCTTTCCATACTTGCTCTATCGGATTTATTTCAGGAGTGCGTGGTGGGATGAAAAACATGCGAATATTGTTTGGTATTTTAATGGTTTTCGACTTATGCCATGAAGCATTATCGCCACACAATAGGATGTAGTCATTACGAAACTCCTTTGACAATTGTTCTAGGAAAGCATTCGTCCAATCCGTATTGCATTTAGGCGCAAGAATATAATCATCATCCCCATGGATCGGATCAACTGCTCCAAAAGCATACCCATATTCACGTGCGCGATGGCATGGCACAACTGGTCTTTCGCTCTTCGGCACCCAACAATAAGACGGTTCGCTGATACGCCCAAAAGCTGCTTCATCCATAAACATCAATTCAACTCGGCGATTTCTTTGTCCGTCTTTCCTTCGCCACGATACGCAACTGCTTCTAACTTCTTGTATGCGTTCACATTTTTCTTCGTTTTTTCATTTCTTTTCTCAGCTCGTTGGCATCTTCTCGGCTTATTTTATACATTTTCATCGCCCATATTCATTGTATCACACGCACGCTATTGTATCGATATATTTGTTTGGAATTAGTATAACTACTACACACCGAGCACACCACATGGTGTAAGAAGCCTACGCTATGGTGAGGCTTCCTTTAGGGTGCAGCAGGTGTGTTTGTAGAGCACAAACCATACAATACAAAAAAGGATCGACATAATAATACTAAACACTGATTAAAAACGTTTATGCAGAGCGATTCCTTTTACGGGAGATATCACTATTTTTAAAACAATCGGATTCCTGTATTCTATCAGTGTTTAGTATAAGGCAGTGCGACGATACGACCACTTTCATCGGATTCGAAGGCAGCTAAAATGACCGCAAGGGAACGACGACCTTCTTCGCCGGTGACGAGTGGCGGACGGTTTTCTTGGATGCTCGCAATAAATTCATCGATGACACCAGAAGCCGTTTGGTTGGTGTTCGTTGCAAGTGCACCGTGTTCGTAGCGGACGGCGGGTTGGTCTTTGTACTCGACGATGACTTGATGAATGGGGTCTGTGCCGATTTTCAATGTGCCGTTCTCGCACCATATGATCGTAGAATTGTCTTCTGCTGCATAATACGTCCAGCTCGCAGCGATCGTACCGATCACCCCGCTTTTCATGCGCAAAATCATGACAGCATTGTCGTCAACGGTAGAAACTTTGTTGTTGAGATTTCCGACAAAACTCGCCACATGGGATACTTCGTCATCGATGAGCCAACGGATTAAATCTACTTTGTGTACACCTAAGTCGCCCATTGCCCCCATGACCGCATCGTCTTTGCGGAAAAACCAGCTATTTTTCCCTTCTACGCTCCATGCATCTGGGCCAGGATGACCGAATGTCGTGCGAAACGTCAATACTTTTCCTAAGTTGCCGGCTGTAATGAGTTTGCGGGCAGACAAATGTGCCGAAACAAAACGTTGGTTGTGACCGACCATCAGCTGTACGCCACGTGCTTTCGCAGCTTCGATCATTTTTACGGCATCTTCATCCGTCGTCGCCATCGGTTTTTCGACCAACACGTGTGCGCCGGCTGCGATCGCATCGAGCGTTACTTGGGCATGAAGGCGATTGGACGTACATACGCTCACCGCTTGGGGGTTGACTTCACGAAGCATGTCGCGATAATCTGCATAGGCGACTCCGCCGTATTCATCGGCGAACGATTGGGCGCGTGGGAGACTGATGTCGCAAAACGCCACCAATTGCACGTCGGGATGGGCAGCATATTCAGGGATGTGCCGGTGTTTTGAAATGGAGCCACACCCGATGACCGCAACCGTCAATTTACTCATTGGGGAAATCCCACCTTCACGATTTTTTTTATTGACAAACCAACGCCATTGTAACACAACCGTTGTAAAAATACATGTTATGCGAACACACGGGAGTTTGACTGGAACGGAGGGAGTAGCCTTTGTGCGGAGGAGATGGTTTGAAATTGTCGTTCACGTAAGGCGTTAATAAAAAACCTTTTTCATAAATAATAAATCTCATGAATGATCAACGGGCGTGGTACTTTCACGGTGAAAAAATGTCTTTTTTGCGCAACATAGGTGAGCGTTGGATTGTAATGCGATTATACATCGGGTATAATTTTGGTGGAAAATAATATTCCCATCAAGTGGCATAGCCTTTCACAGGCAGTTGTAGGTGCTGTTGCACTAGGTGGCTTTTTCTGTGCCCCTAACATCTACTGTGTGTGCGTATCTGCGATATTTTATGCATGAAAACAAGAGCGCTTGTACTAAACACTGTTTGAATACAGGAATTCTATTGTTTAAAAATTACTGTGCTTTCTCGCTAAAAGAGACTTGCTTTGCATAGATGTTTTTAATCAGTGTTTTAGTGTTGGTTTATTCATTTTCCTTTCTGTGCGACCATCTCCATACCGATGAGGAGTGTACCCTATGTTTGATCTAAAAAACCGTCGTCCTGCGCATCACCCATTGTTTAGGGGGCGATATTTGTTGGTGTGTACGCTCACCTTGTCCCTAATCGTTCCTCCTATCACGGAAGCGACAACCATCAACTCCCCAACTGTCCCAACAAAATCGCCTTCTTCGTCTTTGAACAAGACGACCCCAACAAAGCAAAATGATCCCGTACGTGCATATACGATCGCAGGCATGCTTGTCGATCAATACGGTCAAACGTGGGATGGCGAGGCGACTGTCGATTTTTTTAGACGCACGGACAACACGTATGCCACAACCCCGCTGATAACGATTCCCGTGACCAAAGGAAATTTTTCGCAGTCCTTACCCAAAGGGACATACAAGCTCAAAGTCACATTGGCCACACCAAACCATGCGAAGACACAAGAAAAAGAAGGTATCGTACTGTCGGACGCTACGCCTAAAGCAGTCGTCACCGTCCCTCTTACGATTGAGTACAAGCAGAAGATGACTGGAAACTTGGTTGGACCGAGTGGGGAAAAATTAGATGGGACGGTGTACATTGAACCCCTTGCGGATGCACAATCATCCACGTCTTCGGGCACAGTAGCACGCCCTTTAGATGCTTTGACTTCGCCAGTGCGGGATGGGCAATATGTCATTGGCTTTCGTCAACCAGGCACATATCGCATTACCGTCGAAACGATCGTGACGATCCCTCCGGAAGTCCCAGTTGTGACGAATGAAATTCGAACATTGCTTGAGGCACTCGACAAAGAAAACAACGTACTCGCAGTGGCCGATACGCAGGGATTGGCGGACGAAACCGCACTACGGAGTACGAACATATTGGGGAAATTAGACAAAATGCTTTCAGACACAAAGGATATTACTGTCGTGTTGTCGGCTATTTCTGCGATAAGTCAAAAAATTGAAGAATACGTAAAGGCGTTTTCACGTGTCGAGGGAGTGAAGCCGTCAGAAACCATCCAACGCACATTGCTCGAGGCGACCGCCCAAGTGCTCATCACAGCGACAAAACGCTGGAAACAGATGTTGTCCGCAGACGCCCCACCCAACCGTGTCAATGAGAGTATCATGGCATACCGACGGTGGCTGACCCAAGTCGCTACGCTGTTGCCCAAAATGACGAACGCCGATACGCTACAGAAATTGACCGTTCAGGCGACTTTGGTGGTGGGAGAAATCACGTCTTTGTTAAAAGATATCCCCAACAATCGTGAAATACTGGCGACGACGAAAGCAACCATCGAGGCGGTTACCGCGTGGGGAAATAAACTCGCCCAAGCACCCAAAAACAAAGGTGAAGTTTTGTCCCACGAACAAGCATGGCGTCAGATGCAAAGGAAACTCACGGAACACGTACAGCAGGCGGTAGATCACGTTGCATTGGTCATTGCGGATACCGCATCGACCGAAGCGGTACAGGGGATCTATGAAGTCGTCGTGTCACGTGAGATCGTGCGCGAATCTATCAAGCAAGCGCAACAAGCACGCGATACGTTTGTAGAACTTTTGCGCACACAAAAAGTGGAAACATACAAAAACATTGTTGCCAAAGCGATTGTCTCGATCGAAGCCCCTCCAGAGAGTACAGAAATCAAAATTAAGTTGTCTCCACTCGGGACTGATGGACTGAAAAGTTTGGAATCCATTCTTCTTCTGACGCCACAAGCAAATGTGACGATAGATCAAAATACATTTGGTTCGGCATTGGCGAACGACCACATCGCCTTGTCCATCAAAAAAATGGAACGTGCGAAGCTTTCTGCTAAAATCCAAAATAGAGTACCGCAGACGATCAATCCTACAGACATTCGCTATTCGATTAACGGCGTGCCCCAAGTGACGTTTCCAGGCACGATTCGTCTTGCTTTTCCGTACACGCCAACTGCCGTTGAAAATCCCGATGCATTGACTGCTTTTTTTCTTTCGGACAATGGATTGTCGTACAATCGCGTCGGTCAATATAATACGCAAACAAAGCACGTAGAATTTGTGACCAATCGGGCGTCCTTGTATTTTGTTGCTCCGGCCTCAAAATCATTCCAAGACCTCAGCGGATACGAGTGGGCAGCACCTGCCATCGCTATCGCCACAGGGAAAGGCATCATCAATGGACGAACGAATACGACGTTTAATCCTGCAGGCGAAGTATCGCGTGCGACTTTTGCCTCATTGCTTGTTCGTATGTTGATGATCCAAACAACGAATGTAACCCCACTGCCTTTCAAAGATGTGAATCGCAAGATGTGGCACGCGCAAGACGTAGCGATTGCGTATTACGAAGGACTCATGGCGGGAACGAGCGATCGCTTGTTCGATCCAGATGCGCCGATTACGCGACAAGAGATTGCAACGGTACTCACCAACACAGTTGTAAAATATGGGTTTACAGTGGCGCCCCCATTCACCAAAGGAACGTTTCGGGACGAAGATCAAATCGAGGAAAAAAGGCGTTCAGATCTCGCCACAATGTTGCGTGAAGGCATATTCCAAGGGAACGAATTCAACGCCATTCGTCCGCAAAATATCGCTACACGAACCGAAGTTGCGATTATGCTCAACAAATTGCTGCAAGTCATTACCCACTCTTAAAGTACAAAGACGTTATTGTTTGGGCGGTTGAGGGATCTGTTCTTGTCGCTCGATTTTACGCGGATAAGAAATGTGCACGTCAAGGGAAGCGAGCTGTATGACTAACGCTTTGCGTATTTCTTTGCAGGCGTGCCAATAATGTTCGTCTTTGACCAAGGCGATGACGGTATATTTTGCCCCCAGAGCATTGTTTTCTACATCGGTAATCCCGTACAATTGGGGTGCTTCGATCCATGCACCTTGTGCGTCGGTTAAGAAAAAATGAGGCATCGTTTCGAGCAACTGGGCGGACATCGTTTCAATTGCCTCTTCGAGGATCGCTGGGTTTGTTTCGTACGGCACAGTGACGTGGATGATCGCACGCATGCGTTCCCGATTGAAATTTTGGCTGATGCGAATTTCGGAATTTTGAATGACGACGAGTTGTTGTGCCCATGTGCGAATGTGTGTCGAGCGTAAGCCAATACTTTGTACCGTACCGCTAATTTGGTTGTTGTTGAGTGTGACATAGTCTCCCACCGAAAATTGATCTTCAAACAAGATAAAGAAGCCTGCGATAAAGTCTTTGATCATCGTTTGGGCACCGAACCCTAACGCCAATCCCAGCACCCCTGCACCAGCAATAATCGGTCCGATCTCGATTCCGATGTTGGTCAAGACGAGCAACGTTGCCATCAAAAAAAGCGTGTATCGGGAGAGAGACATCATGAGTGAAGTGAGCGTCGCTTGTTGTTTGGTGCCGAGTCGGGTCAAATGAAAAATACGCACGATCATCGTGCGTCTGACAGAAAGCAACAACCACGTTAAGCCAATAATGAGGGCAATGACTCCTGCCTTTTTTATGAAGAGTGTTCCGTAGGTTACCCAAACATCATTTAAAAAAAATGTGCGAATACTTTCCCACTGTGCAGTAAGCCATGACATCACAAATCGCCCCTTTTTTTCATCGGATCGTGTCAATATATGCCGTGGGTCTATTGTACCGTAAGGGGAGAGTACATTTCCAACGGTGTGATACGAATACTTAACACTGCAATGAATACAGGCATTCTGTTGGTTAAAAACCCCTTTGCTTTTTCATCGAAGAATTCATTTGTATGGATTTTTTAATCATTGTTTCGTATGGAAGGGGATGGCAAGATGAACGCATACGACGCCATTGTCATCGTGTTGTTGCTCTTTGCAGGGGTACTGGGATGGAAAAAAGGGTTGTTACGCACGTTTGCTGCACTACTCGCTGTGGTGTTTGCGATGGGTGTGGCACGGATTTTTTCCTCCCCCGTCGCGACGTGGCTGATGGCACATACCCCGCTGGACACCGCTTTGCAGGCGTGGATGCGGACGCACAGTGGAATCGAAAAATGGGAACGTCAATTTTCTCAATGGCAAGGGAGTGGAGCTCCTTTATGGGAAGGGGTGTGGGGGCCTTTTTTAGCGGAAGCTTCAGGACTCCTCGATGCTGCAACACGGTACGTATTGTTGTTGGTCTCAGGAGTTGTGTTGTTTTTGGTCGTGTGGATCGGCGCACGTGTTGTGTTGTCTATTTTGGCGCGCGTGATCGGTTCACTTCCGTTTTTAGGGGCGATTAACGGCATCGGGGGCGCATTCATGGGGGGGGCGATTGCGCTGGTGTGGGTACTGGCGGTAACGCTGGGTATCGTACTTTTTTTCAACCGTACTGAGGGGGCACTGGCGGTCGTTTCTACGTCATGGTGTGCACAACACGTCCTGCCAGCACTCGGCTTGGAACGTTTTTTTTCCTTGCCGACTGTATTTGAGTGGTTTGTTCCGTTGTGGTCAGATGGTCCTATCTCCCCCCAAATCGAAACTTAGTGGCGACCGCATCCACATTTCGACAAGCACACTGCGACAAACGGGCGGATTAAAAAATTGCCTTATGAGAAACACACTTTTTTTGGCTCATGTTTACGCAGAGGATACGGGTTATAGAGGTGCGCCTAATTCATACAAACGGTCCGTGAACCCGTTTTTGACTTTCCCATAAAAGCATCCCGCTGTTTGTATGGTTTCAATCAGGGATTCGTATGAACATAGGAGGTGTGCAGATGCGCGTGCTACAGGCGTTATTTTTCCCCCCCGAACAACCTGGGGGCGTGTCATCGATGATCCCCGACGTAAAAGAACGATTTACCGCATTGGGATGGCAGATGGACTTGTTTTGGCTCCCGAAACGTGTACGCAACAAAGGGAAGATGCCATTTCAATTTACGACGTTTCCAGGGCACGAATTTGACAGTGCGATCGTGGAAAAGTATATACAGACGATGCGGGATTACATGTGGTGGGCGTCTTTGCGCCTCCAACGGTCGTACGATGTGATCCATGCGCACCATCCTATTGCAGCACTGACGATGAAACGTCTCTTTCCGCATACCCCTGTGCTCATGACGGTGCATTCTAGCTATGAAACAGAGCTACGACTCAATGGGCGCATCATTGCAGGCGGAGTAGAAGAACATTTTTTGACTGCGTTATACCACGAGATGGAAGTGCATGTTGATCGGCTGTTGACGGTGTCGCATGCATTTAAGCAGTATTTAGCTTCGTACGTGCGCGATCCGTCCCGCATTGCCGTACTGCACAACGGCTTTGATGAACGACGTTTTAAGCCTGTCGCCCATGAAAATGCGGTGGCGCAACTCATCACAATGTGCCGACTTGTCCCTGCCAAAGGACTCGACATTTTGATTCAAGCGTGTGCGCAGCTCAAAGTGCGTGGCGTGCCGTTTATGCTTCATATTATTGGGGATGGACCGATGCGCATCCCGCTTGAAGAGATGGCACGCCAATACGGTGTGTACGATGATATTTTATTTTATGGATACATGCTACACCCTGAACAATTTATGCCTTTTTTTGATATTTTCGTTTTGCCATCGCGGGCAGAAGCGTTCGGAAACGTGTTTGCAGAAGCGGCACTTTGTTGGCTCGCACGCATCGGTACGGAAATCGGGGGGATTCGTGAACAAATTACGCATGGTGTCAATGGGTTACTCGTCCCTGTCGACGATGTGCACGCACTTGCAAATGCGCTCCAAACGGTCATTGACGATCGCGCATATCAGTACGCACTTTCGCGTGCTGCATGGCATACGGTCAAACAGACGTATTCTTTAGAACGTGTGATGTATCAGCTGGAACAATTGTATCGTTCGGTTGGCGAAATTGCCGAGTAATACGAAACACGGATTGGATACAGAAATCCTATCGGTTAAAAAGCACAATGATTTCTTGTAAAATGGGACCCTTGGTATGGACGTTTTTAATCAGTGTTTAGTATAATACGAAAAACAGATTAAAAAATATATGCAGAGGGATTCCTTTTATCAAAAATCAAAGAAATTTTTAACCAACATGATATCTGTATTAAAACCGTATTTTGTATAGTACGAATCACCTATTGAAAACATATGCATAGCGAGTTATCTTTTATGAGAAAGCAAAAGACGTTTTAACCGAGGCCAAAAGGCGGAGTCTTTCTTCAGGGGGATCTGGTTTGAAAAGGTGTCTCGTATAATCCAATATTTTGGCGCACATAAGACGAGCAGCCATAGTACACTAATTGCCCCAAAAAAGGGGTACAAGATGCCGAGTAACGTCTTAAATCCAACGAAACTGCCACCAGTACACAGCAGGAGCACCCCAACAAGGACGACAGGGTAGCGCCAGTGCCACCGATGCGATGCGTAGGCGGTCAAACCGTATACGTTGGCAACAAAAGTAGTGATGATTTCTGCAAAAACGACGGTCAAATAGAGTACATAAAAAAAACTTCCACTCCGTTGCGCCAACTTTCCAAAGGGGATTTCATACAAAAACAACGTATTTCCCCCGAGGGTCAACGTGGCATGTCCGATCCATAGCAACCCCCCGAGCAACAGTCCCCCGAGTACCCCGCCAACACGAATGACTTGTCGATTGGCAATGGTGGCACCCAAGGGAATGAGGATGGCTTGAGCGGTAGCCAAATTAAAAGCGACGTAGCTAAGCGCAGCCCATCCGGCACGCCACGGCGAGGAAACAACCATTGGGGCGGTGGAAAGCGTCGTCCATGGGGTTGCACTGGTGACCCACATCCAATAAAACAGCCCCAACGCAAACAACAGCATGAGGGGCACGACGATGACATTGATCGTCATGACACCGAGCAGCCCTTTGCGGATGAAGACATAAGCGAGTATGACGGTGATTGCGATGCCTACGCCCATCGGCAAGTGCGCATGTTCAGAGACGATGGCACCCGTACCTGCGAGCATCACAGTAGAAACACCGAACAATGTTAGGAAAAATACGACTGTGAACATACCACCCCATTTTTTCCCGAATAACCGCACATTGAATTGGGCAAAAGAAGTGAGGCGATCGTCGTGGGCATATGTCATCATTTTTGTCCCAATCCACATAAAACCAGCGGTACTCAACCCGATGGTCCACAAGGCGAGGCTACCGTAATGGCTAAAAAAATGCGCAATTTCTTGTCCCGTGGCAAATCCTGCCCCCACGACCGTGCCCACCATCGTCAAGGCAACATATAATGTTTGACGCCAATGCGACATTTTCTCCCCCCTTGTTGTCGTGCATTCCCTCACTTTATGCGTGTTTTTTGTAGTGCATGCGCTATAAAAATGAAAAAGGTCAATTTTTTTGTTGGAAGCCTTTCCATAAGTAGACGATTTTAGGAAATTAGGATATACTCTTTTCATCGAGGGCATGTACCCTTGAGTGGTGTTCATATCGTTCCATTCGTGTGGAAGGGAGAGGGATGACATGGTAAAAATCACGAGCAAACAAGACGTGCACCAATGGATCGAGCAGTTTTCGGCATTTTCTTCTGTCGATGCGATCGGGAAAAAGCGCTACTTTGTATTCGATGACAAAGTGCGCGGCGGACGACTCACCTTGATGCATTATCTCGATGGACAATGGACGTTACATGGCGTAGGCGATGATTATTGCGAGCAAGCAGAGACACCGATGACGATAGAGCACGTATGCGACCTCGTATGGAAGCATCGTTCTGCGATCAACCGAGCAATGAAATCTTTGGTTACCGCATAACGCAACGGGATTGGTGATTTTCCCGTGTTACGTCCTCGTCATTGCCATACGCAATTGCGGGGACGTTATGCGCATACGAATCACACATTGAAAACATATACACAGCGAGTTGCCTTTTGCTTCCTCGCAAAAAGATGCCCTTTGTTGGGTTTTTCAATATGTGATACGTATGAAGCGGTATATTCACAGAAAGGAAACATACCCCATGGAACGATTAAAACAACGGATACTAGCCGAAGGGCATGTGCGTTCGGATGCAATTTTGGATGTGAATGCTTTTTTGAATCACGAAGTGGATCCCGCCTTAGTTTCCGAGATGGGTGCGGTGTTTGCGGCTTCTTTTGCCCACGATACGATCACAAAAGTGTTGACGATCGAATCATCTGGCATTGCCATTGCGTATGCGACAGCGCACCAGCTCGGTGTACCGCTCGTATATGCGAGACGGCGTAACGTCTTGATGGACGAAGGGGAATACTATGCGCAAAGAGTCCCTTCATTTACGCGGGGGATTGTCACAGACATCGTCGTTGCCAAAGCGCGCATAAAACCTACCGATCGTCTGCTTTTTATCGATGATTTTATTGCCAACGGAGATGCGGTACAAGGACTACTCAAAATTGTCGCACATTCTGGAGCCACCCTCGTCGGCGCAGGCATTGCGATCGAGAAGACGTTTCAACCTGGTGGACAGCGGTTGCGTCAAGCAGGCATTCGATGTGTCTCGCTCGTACAAATTTCATCGTTACAAGATGGCGCAATTGTTTTCCACGATGTACTAACACCATAACCCCTTTTCTCCAACGCCGTCTTCTATTATAATAGAGGGAGATGGAGGGGAGGGTCATATGATGAATGCGCAGTCGTTGACGATGGATTATTTGGAGCAAAAACTGCTTGAAGCGAAGATGCATTTTGAGCGAGCAGTAGATTGTAAACACACCCCATTTGATGACTTATACCCCTACATGGTTGAGCATCCGCAATTTTTTTGGTACAAGCGATATGTGGCATGGTCCCAATTATTAACGCTCGTTACGATCTGTGAAGATTGCGAAATGGATTGGACGGTTCATTTTACGCCACTGCAAGCCAGTTATATTGAAGAACAAGTCATGTCGGCGAACGTATTGGACCATTGGTACGAAAAACAGTGCAACGATTCCAAGGAACATGTGGGGTAATCGCACATGGCACAGGAAAAGATCGGAGACGAGCAGCTCGATGCATATCGTCTTGCAGGAACGATGTTGCGTGTCATGCGGGATGCCGATCGGACGCACGACGTACGGGGCATTGTGGTCGCTTGGGATGCGCACACCGTGCTTATCCGCAAACGAGGTGCGAAAGTCGTCGTGAAATTAGATCGAGGATATCGCTATGTACCCATGGAACCGTCATAAGAGAAAAAAGTCCCCCGTTGCCGATACATTGTAGAAGTCATCCCGTTAAATCCGATCGTACGCATAAACATGCGCAAGAAAATTACTTTTTTACGGCAAGGTAATTTTTTTACAGAGCGATTTGTCGCGCTGCCTTATACTAATACTAATACTAATACTAATTCCAAATTAAAACATCGATAAAATTCCGGTCTCTCCCTGTAATACTTTTGATCGTGTATCCCGCCGGTAACCGATTTCTTTGCCAACATTTCCACATCATCGGCGTTATATCCTGTCAACGTGACGATTTCTTTGTTCTTCTTTCCCGCGCCACCCTATGCGACTACTTCTAATCGTTTGTATGCATTCACATTTTCCTTCGTTTTTGCATTTCTTTTCTCAGCGCTATCGCATATTCTTTGTATCACACGCACGTTATTGTGTCGATACATTTGTTTGGAATTAGTATAAACACTGATTAAAAACGTCCATCCCAAGGGCCCCATTTCACAATAAATCACTGCACTTTTTAACCAATAGGTTTCCTGTATTCAATCAGTGTTTAGTATAAACACGCATTAAAAACCTCTATGCAGAGGGAATCCTTTTACGAGAAAACAAAGGCATTTTAACCGTTGGGATATGTGTGTTCAAATCGTGTTTCGCATTAGAGATTGTAAAGGAGTGTGTGGATGTCCAAACGAGAGGAGTGGGTCAAGCACATTACACGCAAACTGATCGTATATCTCGATACGCCAAAAAACCAGCGCACGCCACGACCGCTCAAGCAAAAGACTGCACAAGAGCCGTGGTCGGTTCGCTGGTTTGGTGTGTTGCCCATGGCGATTGCATTGTTTTGGAAACAAAAAAAGAGCCCTCGGGTATCCGCAAGGCATGCAACATCACAGGGATCCGACGCTAATGAAAGCGACCGTATGCATTCAACGTGTCTAACGGAACATAACGAATCGTAGAGACACTATCTGTCGCCAAGGCGATGTACATACAAGGGGATGAGGGAGAGGCGGAATCCACAGAAAAACGATGGTAGCCCCCAATGCCATAGGGCAACGTCGCTGCGTCGGGGGAGGTGTCGACGGCTTCGTAGGCATTGTATATGCGTGCAGAGGCGTCGTAATACGAATGCCACGCCTGAGCGTCTTGGATCTCAACCGCCGGTTCGTCGATCCACTGAATGTTCATGTACGGGTTTGGCGGTTCTTGTCGCACGATTTCAGACGGTGTGCGCACGTGCAGGGGAATTTCTTTGGATGGTGGCAAGGTCACACGACATGCGTTGACGGGGACGGGGGACATGGGCAAAGAAGGCAGATGAGGCAACGGGGTACGCGACCACGCTTCGTACACGGTCGGTGCATCGTTGTTTTGTTGTGGGGCGCTCCATACCGCATACAAAGGATGCAAGTAGCGACGGGTACGTGCACTTTCTTCGTCCATGGCAGGATAAAGGGAAGAGGGCCCGTGCCCATATTCTAGCAATGTACTTTGTGCCTCCGTCACCGACAATACGAGGTGACCGACGGGCTGTTGCCCCCGACCATACAGCGCAATCCACCAGATGTGCGAAAGCGGAGGGAGTTTTTCGGCGTGCCATGTGCTATCGCGCCACGAGGAAAATCCTTCCTCTTGTGCCAATCGTGTAATCCACCACGTGGCGTGGGAAGCCAAGGGATTTGTCGCTTTTGGTGCGTAGGCGACACCGACCCGTCCGCCTTCCCAAAGCCATCCCCGATCCGTGACCCATATGAAGCTGGCGATCAAGACACAAAGGCATCCCCATACGCGTGTTTTTTTCATCTAGACCATCCCCTCTCGTCTCGTTGCTGCCCTATACGAAACACGGTTTGAATATAGGCATCTCATACTAAACATTGATTAAAAACGTCCATACCAAGAGCCCCATTTCACAAGAAATCACTGTGCTTTTTAACCAATAGGATTCCTGAATTCAATCAGTGTTTAGTATCATTGGTTAAAAATTCCTTTGTTTTCTCACTAAAAGGAGCCTCTCTCCATAGATACGCTTAATCAGTGTTTCGTCCTAGACATAGTGTAGCCCAATGCGGATGCAAAATATGTCAATTTTTGTCCCAGAGGCGATGAAAGGGGACATAAATTTTTCGGCATGACCAGACAAGGGGACATCGCATAAGAATAAAAAATAAGCCCCCCCACAAATCGTGAAAGGTGCTTGTGCCCGATGACCGTGTTATAGGGGCAACAACGCTTGTGCAGGCGTGCCGATCCCCACAAAGAACGAACCAAACTCGCCGTATCGTGCGGATACTTCATCATAACGCATGTCGTAGACGAGCTTTTTGAATGCCAAAGGGTCTTCTGCAAACAGCGTGACTCCCCATTCCCAGTCGTCGAGTCCCATCGAACCCGTGATCATTTGCTTCACTTTTCCTGCATAGGCGCGGCCAATTTGTCCGTGTTTTCGCATCATGCTCCGCCGTTGTTCCAAGGGAAGGACGTACCAGTTGTCTTCGCCACTTCGTTTTTTGTTCATCGGATAAAAGCAGATATGTTGCTGTGACGGGAGGATCGGATATAAACGGTCGTGCATTTCTGGGTGGTCGTGCGGGGAGGTTCCTGGCTTGAACATGTAGTTGCTTACCTCGACGACCGAAACATACGAATAGGCACGCTTGAACAGCGGAGCGAGTGAGGCACTATCGAGTTGCTGTTGCAGTGCATGCAACGCGGCCAACGTCGGACGCAAATGAAGAAACAAGACATCTGCTTTGTGTCCGATGATGGAATAAAAGGCAGTACTGCCGGCGTCGCGCGTAGCACAGGCGCAACTTTGTTCTGCGTACGTTTGCAACGCATTGCGGGCGGTATTGCGCGCAGTCGCTTGCCACGCATGCCATGTTGTCCAATCAATATGCCGAAAATCGTGTAGCGCATACCAGCCTTCCCAAGTGAGCGTTGCTTCGGATGCTTGCGTCCTCGAGAGGTCACGGGTGTCGTCATGTGACGGGGGGGGCTGTGAAGTCATCTGCCAATACCTCCATACGTAAAATGGTTGCGTGGTGGAGCAGTCGCACCCCCTTGGGCGTACAAGAGGCAGGAGGAGATGCGACCTTTGCATACATATTCTATCGTACTGTACTGGGGGCACGGATGCAACGTCTGACGACTGTACGTTCTATCTTAGAGTTGACGTTCCCTTGTCAAACGAGTACACTAGTACTAAACACGATTTGAATACAGCCATCCTATGGGTTAAAAATCCATTTTCCCGTCGTCAAAGGAAGTCCTTTGCATAGATGTTTTTAATTAGTGCTTAGTATAGGCATGCACACCACATATTGAAAACATACACACAGCGGGCTGTTTTTTGCGAGAAAGCAGAAGGTGTTTTTGCCGAAAGGTCGATGGGACTGGAAAGCGGATTCGTACAGCACCGTGGCGAAAAGGCGTAGCGTTTAGATGGGGGATACGGGTTGAAGTCGTGATTTTTCCAAACATATATGGGGTGCACAAAAGGGAGCGTTGTCGATGGTTTCTAATGTTTTGCAGTTGATAATCGTCGCATTGTTGGCGTTTGTTTTGATGTTTGGGCTCTCCTTTATTCTGAATATGTTATTGAAGACGACGTGGGTACCGGTGGCATTGTATACACTTGTTATCCTCGGATTACTCGTATATTTTGGACAGGGGATAACCCAAGCATGGGAAAGTGTAGGGGAGTACGGCATGGTAGATTGGTTGGCGATCGCCTGTGGTTTTGTTGGTACATGTGTCGGAGGATGGACGATTCAGATGCTCCGCAAAAACGGGTATCGGATGTTTTAGGGAGCTCCTATATCATACGGGAAACGTAGCGTTTTTCTCATGAAGGTGCGGGCAGTGAAGGGAATACGAATCTCTTATTGAAAACATGGATCCAGCGGGCTACCTTTTGCGACAAAGCAAAAGGAGTTTTAACCTCGGCGTAGCCTTTTCTCAGGGGATATGGGTTGAAATCGTCATTCGTAGGAAGCGTGCACATCGGCTGCTGGAGTATTACGGAAGTGCAGGAGGGAATGGCGGATGAAATGGTCAGACGAATGGTACGCTTCGACGATGCCGTGTGTCGTGATTCGGCGGTTTGGTTTTGGCGCACGAGAAGCACGGGCCATGACGACGGTGTATCAACCACTTCTCGGGCATGTGGCGACTGCGTTATACGTCTCGTTGTGTCACTGGGGGCATGACCATACAGATGCCGTGACGGTCGAGATGAATGTCGCACTCGTCATGTGTGGATTTGAGCCTAGTGAACGTGGTTTTAAACAATGGGCGCATCATTCCTCGTTTTTAGAAGCGGCAGGATTGCTCACCTCGTATTACCGCGCCGGTCCCAACGGGGCGCAGTGGACGTTTGTGCTCCATACCCCTCTTTTAGTGAACGCATTTTTTGCAGACGATTCCCTTACCGCACTGTTGCAAGAACGCATCGGTCCGATGATGTACCAAGCGTTATACGATTTGTTGTTTTCAGCGGACATCCCCCATGACGATGCGGCATACGGCACCGATGTGTCCCACACGAAAAAAGAGGTGTACCATGCGTCGCACGGGGCAAATTTGCGTGTGGCTTCAGGGGGACAACAGGCGTCTGGATTTTATCGTCCTGAGGACGTATTGCGTCGCTTTCCCCGTTCCTCCAAAAATCGCCGTTTCGTAGAACGGATGCTGGTGAGCCCGACATTGACCGAGCGCATTAACGCATTTGCCGTGCGCTATGACTTGACCTTGAAAGAGACGGTATCTTTATTGGATGAGGAAGGGATGTTTCGTCAAGGCGGAGAGTTTGAAGTGACGCGGTTTGCCCAACGCGCAGCGCAGTTGCGGGGGGTGACGGTGCGGGAAGACCCTGTGGATGCACGGACGCCTTCCCCTTCACACAACCCCGAAGTCGTTTCTTTGGGCGCGCCGTCTGCAGGGAATGCGATCCCGATCCCGCATCGCACGACGACAACGTCCCCCGTCACATTGCCTGTCGTGACGCATCAATCTGCGACTTTTGTTGCATCTGTGCCTTCTTTTTCCGCACCATCATCAGAGTCGCCCGTCGCTTCGGTGGTTTCTCTGGAGCCTGCTTTGCGCGAGGAGCGGGAGCAAGACATCTGGACGAAATTGCATGGGCGCGAAGTCGATGCGCTGCATTGGTTTGAATTGCCAGATCAATTTCAACATACGTGTGACGTCCGTCAATACAACGCGATGCTCGTGAATGCATCATATGGCGAGATTTTGCGGCTGTTTTTTCACCCGTCGAGTGTACCAGCGGCGATCAAAGAAGCGTTTCATGAAATTCACGTGGCGTACCATCTGCCGGATGAAGTGCTCAACGCGATGATCCATTACATTCGCACCAACGATTTTGATTGGTCAACGAAGTTTATCGATGCCATCGCTGCGAACATTGCGGGCAAACACATCCGTCAGTTTGAACAAGCCGTTGCCCATTTTCGTAAAGCGGAGCGCACACGTCAGTACAGGGGGAAATCTCCCTCACCCAAACGGGAAGAAGGCACACGCACAAAGCCGGATGCAGGGTACAAGACGCGTCCTCCCCGTGTGCCCTCCCCCAAAGTCGTGCCCCCATCGGGCAATGCGACGAGAAAAGAAGCGACTCCCGAAGACATTGCGCGCATTATGGAAAAAGCAAGACGCATGCACGAGCGGTAGAGGGGCGAACCCTCCAAACACAAAGGAGGGAGATGCGTCATGGAATCATTAAAACAGTGGTTACAGCAGTTCACAGAAGCCAAGCATGGTACACAAGACGACATCGCCGAAAAATGGCTCCATGATCCACACATTCAAGCGTGGTGTGACGCGCATCCCCAGCTCGATGTGGGGACACAACGTGCGCACGTGCTTCGGTTGGCGCAATACGCCCGCGATCGAGTACACTGCACACATTGTCCAGGATTGGCACGGTGCCCGCATGACATGCAGGGGCATTATACGACGTTGGAAGTCGTCGTGCAGGGGGAACAGCATACGATCGTCGATCGACAGACGCCGTGCAATCTCTATGTTGCGTATGCGAGCCAGCAGTACATCCGCGCACGGATCAAAAGTTTTTATGTCGATGAGCGTGCATTGACGCAAGAATATACACACGAGGAGATCATTGGGCGGGACCTGAGACGGGCGACTGACGTAGAAAAGGTCATCGATTACATCAAGTCCGTATCTGAACAACAGACGTTGCCACCGAAAGGACTGTATTTGTATGGCGATTTCGGAACGGGAAAAACGTTTTTGGCGAGCTATTTGCTTTACGAATTGGCGAAAAAAGGGTATACGGGTGTCATCGTGTTTATGCCGGATTTTATCGAGGATTTGAAGCGACTGATGCACGACCGCGAGGCGTTGCACGAGACGTTGGTCGTATTGCGGGAAACGGACTTGCTCGTGCTAGACGATATCGGGGCAGAACAGCTCAATGCGTGGGCGCGTGACCATGTGGTCGGGAGCATCCTCAATTATCGGATGAATCGCAAGCCGACATTTTATACGTCGAATCAGACGATCGACCAATTGACCCAACATTTGAGTTTTACGATGCGCGATGGCGAAGACGCATACAAAGGGAAACGACTCGTGGAGCGGATCGCGCCATATGTGACGGTGATTGAGGTGCGCGGGGATAATCAGCGACAACGGGGACACGAGACGGAGTAATGCGAGTACAAATGCGAGGCGTTTGCATGAGGCATGGCACAAAAAAAACGATACGTCCTCTGTAGGACATATCGTACGGATCGGGCACGCACGTGCAGCACGAAAAAGTGCGCTGTGCTATTTGGACGCAATTTGGATGATCGTCGCTACGGTAGCGATCACGAACAACAAGCCGAACATTCCTAAAAATCCAAGACCTACGTCGATCAAATCATTGCGGGGCTCTTCGTTCACGTGTTGACGGGGATCGTTCATGGCGCATGCTCCTCTCAAAGTCGCTGCACCTTGTACGGGGCACGATGCGACAAAGATTGTTTTTACCATTATACCGTGAGTGCGCATCGAGTTGCAACCAAAATGGACAAGGCGGTCATCTGTATGATTGCGATGCACGACGGATCCTTGCGAAGATTCCCCTTTTTTGAGATGATTTTGTGAGTCTATTGTAGGACTGCCCAAATATACATTTCGCATCGGAGGGGATGAGATGCCAGATTGGTCCTATCACACGACATTCAAACCCGTTTTATTTGCATTGCCTGCAAAAATTGGCAGGGACATCACGTTTCGCGCATTAAATATCCTAGAAAAAATGCCTTTCGGATCGAAATTGATTGCATTCATGGGTCATATGGAACCTTCGCCAGAAATCGAGGTTTCTATGTTTGGGTTGAATTTTTTGTCTCCGGTAGGGTTACAGGCTCGAATCGATCCGCAATGTGTCGCTTTGGGAGCGATGATGCAGTTTGGGTTTGGTTTTGTTAGCATCGGTCCTGTGACACGCCAACCGATTTTAGAAGGGCATGTGGTCCGTGACGACACGCACGAAGAAATTGGGTACGCCCAAGTCGATGCGAATGCGGGATTGGAAGCGATTGTACGAAAGCTCAGTACGCTTCCTACCCACGGATGCAAACGAATGATACGTGTTCGGTATGTTGCCGGAGATCCCCATGCTTTGGGTGTACTCATGGATCGATTGTGGACGG
>JAULZZ010000043.1:0-7745 GCA_032117095.1 Paenibacillus sp. | reverse complement strand
GTGGTCAATTTTTCATGCGTTGGCAGAACCGTACACACCGTTGCAACCGTACTGGGTGCATACGGGAGATACGGCGTTGATCGAACAAGCGATGGATGCGTCACGGCACGACATGATGAAGGACTTAACCTTGCTGATGCAGGGCGAAGGGATCCGCAAAGACATCAATGAGCACATCTCATTCGGCGACTTGGACAACAACCATGCGGCGTCGCTATGGAGTTTTCTCGTATTCAGCGGGTATTTGAAGGTGGGAGAAGTGGCACATGACAGTGGACTGACGAAAAAAGCGACCTTGTACATGCCGAACAAAGAAGTGTCGTATGTGTTCGAGCACATCGTACGGAGATGGGTCGTACGCCCGACAAAAACCGAGATGCACGATCCGATGTTGCAAGGGTTGCTCACAGGGGATAATGACGCCTTCGCCGAGGGGTTTGAGACGTACATCGCCGAGACGTTCAGTTATTTTGACGTGCATACGGGAGGTGCGAAAAAAGACGGACACAATGAAAACTTGTACCACATGTTCGTCTTAGGGATGATGATACAGTTGCGGGAGACGCATGAGGTCATCTCCAATCGGGAAAGTGGGAAGGGGCGGTACGACATGGCACTCATCCCCCGAAACGTGCAGACGCATCCTCGTGGATTCGTGTTTGAGTTCAAGGAAGTGGAGAAGGAAACACAGCTGCAAAAAGGCGTGGCGCAAGCGTTGCGACAAATTACGAGCAACACGTACGATAGGGAGTTGACGAGACGGAAAGTCCCGCACATTGTGCATGTGGGCATTGCCTTTATCGGGAAACAGACGGCTGTCGGCATAGAGAACAGGACAAAAGACGGGGAGTGATCCGAAGTTGCCATGCAATCGTTTGAAACGATGGGGTTATACCGCCTTTTGCTTTCCCACAAAAGACAGTCCGCTATGCCACTGTTTTCAATGAGCCGCATGCGACTGTGTGGCGACATACGATTTCAACGGGGCAAACAGCGTCTCCCCTTGGAAGCCATATTTCCCTGTATCGTCCATCCGTTGTAAAGCAAGCGAAAAATCTTCTACGCATTGTGAAAATGTCATCTTGGGATCGACGTATCGGGTGAGCAACTGGGTGATGGCTTCTTCACTCGATTGTTTTTCATCCGCAATGACAAGCTCGCGATACAGCGAAATCGTGCCTTTGCCGTGAATGGCCTCGATTTGCGTACGGATATACTGCAAAAACAAGTGGCTTTTGGCGTAACTCAACGCATCTCCACGGAAATCCAGCACATCGCGCGTGTACCGATCGGGTGCACGCAAAAAACGTTGGATCGAAATGTCTACTTGATTGGTGCTTTCAGCATCACGCATCGCAGGAGTCGGTGCACAAGCGAGATGCGTCGTCGTGCACGCGACATCGCTGTTTTTTGTCATCCGCTCATATTCATAAGAAGCCATCAGCGACAGCCCTTCATTGAGCCATACGTCAGAAACTTCACGGTTGGCGAGGTGTTGCAATTCGTGACTGATCAAGCGATCCCATGCACGACGCAGGGCAGAGGCATTGCCCGTTTGGTTGAGCGGATCAAAAAAACCGTCATCGAGGTAAAGCGTCTCTCCATAAACCATACTGTCTTTTGCGAAATAAAAGTTGCTTTTTCGACTGTCCTGATAGTCCACATACCCCCCATTGGGCAACTTTCCAATAAATATCGTTACCTTGTCGTTGCGGTCGACATCCGGCAATTTTCCGAACATATTTTCTATCATTGTCACCACGTCTCGTGCAAAATATCGTTCTAAAGTAGATTGTTGTGCGGGTAAAAATCGTGCCCCGTCCTCTGCCCACACATCGAATATAGCGTTTTGGTATATCAAAGTTGCGTGTGCTAGGCGCGTATTTCGGGAAAGCAAATCTGTGTAAATCCGAAATGTTTTTGTGGCGACGGTTTCTTTGAAAGTAACCCGCAAGCGAGAGGGGTGTTCGGGTATTTTTTCGATGCGTGAAGCCGTTGGAATAGAGAGGGTTGTGAGATTAACGCCCTCCAAAGTATAGCCATTTTTTGGCACAAAGGTGATTTCAGCGACGTGTGACGTCAACGGTTGGAATGTCAATGCGCGATCGATCCACCGGAGAAAGCCGACATATCCTGCTTCATCCACATAAGACCGATATCCATCAGTGTCGAATGACGTGGGCATGAGATGACCGATTTTTGGGGAGAGAGGGAGGCGATTCCCTGTTGGATCGACGTAATGGGTGAGCGGGGTTGGCGTGATCGGGACGCCTGATCGGGGGGGATCCGTTGCGACCGTTGCGACATAAGTACTCGCTTTGTATGGATGCGGTTCCATATGGATGATTTCATGAGCCGAGGACGCATTCCCGTGCGCGTCTTGGGGTGGGCAGGGGGGGATGAACGTGATTTCAACAGCAGATACGGAGACATCACGCACATCCGTCAACGGACGCCATTGCAATGAAAAGCGAGCGTCATGCTTCAACTCCTGCAACGGAGCATGCAGGGCAACCGCAGGGGAAAAAGACGCATTGCCCACAGGGCGGAGAACGGATGCCACATCGTAGAAATCGCACATTGAAAAAAGCGCAGGCGACAGTGTGATCGGATACAGCGCATGCAACGATACAGCAGGCGAAAAAGCGCTTGCAATGGACGAGTGTAAAAACAAGAAGAGCGGGGATACACGCAAAAATACGCAACGCAAACCGTGTCTTGTTCGTCGATTCATGAGGTGAGCGCTCCGTTTCTGCAAGATGAAATCGTGTGGAATGACAAACAGAAACAGAGCAGAGACCAAGAGGTTCCGAATCATTCATAAAACAAAATACAGTCATGATATACATATATTATAAATGGTTATAAAATGGGCGTCAACTTAAATTCAAGTAGCCGAATTTTACTTTGATTAAAAATAACATACAAGAAATTTTATTAAAATTTAGAAAAAAATGGAATTGAGGTGCGCCACTTCTTTATTTTGCCGAGGGGGATCAGCTTGTGTGGGGCTTTATGTACGTACGGATGCCCGTCGTGAACGGAATCGGCGATTCGTCATATACGGAGTACACGTCCGACGGGTGGCGACAAATGTTTTCTTCGAGCAACATGGCGAGCTGTGTCGTCGTGATCGGAAAAGCAGGTATATTTTCCATGAGGGAAATAAGCGGACGCATGACACCAAGAGGGAGATGCAGCAGTCGTGCGCGTCGGTGCATCGCAGCAGCAATTGTGTGGAGCATCTCGTTATACGTGAGGGCATCGGGTCCCCCTAACTCCCACGTGACATCGTCAGCACCCGCATGGACTGATTTGCAAAACATACGCGCAACGGTCTCTAAAGCAACCGGTTGGAGACGATATTGGCCATCCCCGATCACGGGTGTCAACGGCAGGCGTAGCAATCCAGCAAGGGAGTTGACAAATTGATCATTTGGGCCGAAAATGACGGAAGGACGAAAGATGACATGGTTCATGGCGGACTGCTTCACGTACTGTTCAGCGTTCCATTTGGTCTGAAAATACTGACTCGTCGCGCCGTCCCGTGCGCCAAGCGCGCTCATCAGCACAAACCGTTTGCGATCGCGTGCCCAGTGGGCGTGTACACTAGCATCGACAAGTGCTTTGGTTCCTTGTTCGTGTATGCGCGCAAAGGTAATCCCCTGCGTAGGCTGTTCACGAATAATCCCGACCAAATGAATGATCGCATCGCAATGTTCTAATGCATCGGCGTACGTATCCGCACGCAACACATCCCCGATGAGTGGCGTAATTTGTGGCGTAGCATTTGTTTTTTGGGTGCGTGCATCGTGCATGTGTGCAGACCATGCGGGGGGAAGTTGGCGACCCTGTCGTACCAAACAAACGACATCGTGACCTCTACGCATACATTCCGCTACGATCGCACATCCGACATAACCCGTACCGCCTGTTAGGAATATTCGCATTGGATCCGCCTCCTCATACTTTTGTTTTTCGCTCATTTCCCATTATACACGGTGTGATTCGGCTTTCCCATTTCATCAAAGGAGAATCGTGCGGATGAACACGCTATGGATTATTTTACTCTCGGTGGGCAGTGTCTTTTTTTGTATTGGCGTAGCGTATGTTGTATGGGGATAACAACCCGTGGAACAGGAGGGGGCGTGGTGTATGCTTCGTATGCTTAAGCGGTGGCGCCAAGGATGATTTTCGTTGCTTATACTAAACACTGATTAAAAACGTCCATACCAAGAGCCCCATTTCACAAGAAATCACTGTGCTTTTTAACCGATAGGATTCCTGAATTCAAACAGTTTTTAGTATTATGCACACCATGTACCACAGACAAATTGCGAGATCCCAAAAGGGGCAATGCGACAATGAAGTTGAAAATCGGGGTATTCCTCGCTATAATGCATATAATGAGGAAGTAATGAGGAAGTATGGAGTAACAGAGGGAGGCGTAGGCGTGACGGATTTACAATGGCGCATTATCGAATTGCTCAAAGAAGATGCCCGTTTGGATGTGACGGTATTGGCTACGATGGTCGATGCGCCAGTAGACGACGTACGTCAAGCCATTCAATCGTTGGAACAAGAGCATGTCATCGTGAAATATGCCACGGTGCTCAACTGGGCAAAAGTCGATCAAGAAAAAGTGACGGCATTGATCGAAGTGCAGATGACCCCGGAACGTGGGCTTGGGTTTGATGCCATCGCAGAAAGAATATACTTGTACCCTGAAGTGAAAAGTGTGTATTTAATGTCGGGTGCGTACGACTTACTCGTCGAAGTCGAAGGAAAAAATTTGCGTGATGTCGCAACATTCGTTTCCAACAAACTTTCTACGATTGAACGGGTACTTTCCACGAAAACGTTTTTCATTCTAAAAAAATATAAGCAAGACGGGATTATTTTTGAGGAACGCACAGGAGACCATCGCATGGTCATTTCCCCATAAGCGTGCTAAAAATGGAAATTGCACTATCAAGGAGAGGTTGCTTACGATTCAAATATACCCATATTTTTAGTGGTGTTAATTTGATGCGGTCAGTTCATCTCCATAAAAATCAATAGAGGAGAACGTCCAACCATGCAAAAATACATTACCCCCCAAGTACGAGCGATTCCACCTTCAGGAATTCGCGCTTTTTTTGACTTGGTGAGTCACAACAAAGAAGTCATTTCGCTCGGGGTAGGCGAGCCAGATTTTGTGACGCCGTGGCACGTGCGTGACGTGGCTGTCCAAGGACTAGAGCAAGGGAAAACGACGTATACGCCCAATGCAGGATTGGTGGAATTACGCGAAGAAATCGCTTCTTATATGCATGCGCAATTTGGACTCGTTTATGAACCGCGAGAGGAAGTACTCGTGACGGTGGGCGGGAGTGAGGCGATCGATTTGGCGTTGCGGGTGCTCGTGCAGCCAGGGGATGAAGTGCTGGTACCCGAACCGACGTACGTGAGTTATGCGCCAGTTACTGCCGTGTGTGGGGGGGTGCCAGTAGGGGTTCCGACGTATGCACACGATGCATTTAAGTTGCGCCCCGAAGCATTGCGTGTGGCGATTACGCCACGCTCCAAGGTGTTAATTTTGAGTTATCCGAGCAATCCGACAGGTGCGATCATGACAAAACCAGAATGGGAAGCGATCGCTCAACTTGTCAAAGCACATGATTTGATCGTCATTTCTGATGAAATTTATGCGGAACTGACGTACAGTGGAAAACACGTGAGTTTTGCCTCATTGCCAGAGATGCGTGATCGGACGATCGTCGTCAGTGGCTTTTCCAAAGCGTTTGCGATGACGGGGTGGCGTCTTGGGTATGCATGTGGGCATCGGGAATTGCTGGCAGCCATGCTAAAAGTACATCAATATACGATCATGTGTGCCCCTACAATGAGTCAATGGGCAGCGGTAGAAGCGTTGCGTTATGGGATGGATGAGGTTGCCCACATGGTCGAATCATACAATCAACGGCGACGTTTGGTTGTCCATACACTAAGACAAATGGGCATCGATTGTCACGAGCCCCAAGGTGCGTTTTACGTGTTCCCTTACATCGGGTCATTGGGAGTGACCTCCGCACAATTTGCGATGAAGTTGCTCACCGAGGGCAACGTCGCTGCCATACCGGGACACGTATTTGGACAAGGTGGAGAAGGATTTATTCGGTGTTCATATGCAACCTCTGTCGCAAAGTTGACCGAGGCGTTGACACGCATGGCACATGTGGTCGCTCACGTCAGGCAAACGTCCACGCCGTCAGCGGTCACTTCTACGCGACCTTCAAAGATATGAAATAACGTGCGGATGATCGGTTTGTGTGGGGTAGCGGTGTGAATAATGAGTTTGTGAGGCATCACGTGCAATAATGTGCATAGTAGCGCATCTTCGCACTGCCAAGACTGTTCGGTGCTCGTCCATTCTAGCATGGCGAACGGTTCCATCGGTATTTTTTGGTATTGTTCGTTGCACAGCGTTACGTGATCGTCGTCTTTATCGTGAATCGCATGTACGGTTGTGAGACGCGCTTCTTGCGATTGGACAAACGCACGAAGCAACCCCGCACGCTCACGCATCGTTTTTTCAGCGTGCCAATGGATGAGTGCATGTTCGAGGGCGACACGTAAAGCATTGCGGTAACGCACAGCCCGAAAACGCAAAAAACCTTCTACATGCAACAACGCATGTGTCCCAATATACGGGTGTAAATCGTCGATGAGATAAGCGATGCGCTGTGCACGTACGGAGAGGTCATGCGTGCTGAGGGCGTATTCCATAATTTCAGACGCATGTTGCGAAGGAAAAGCGCGATTTTCCTTGTTTTTTTTTTGCTGTCGCAATAGCTGTGCGAATGCCCACTGCTCGTATGCAATGTGCATACACGAGGCAAGTTCCTCACAAACCGCCGCATGGTGACGGTGCGTTTTTTGAGACAGGATCGGAGACTTCGCAGTGATCAGGGGAAAAACAATGCCGACTACGCCATGCAAAGGAATCTTTTCTACGTCACCCGCAACGGATAGGAGTGTACACTGCGTGCGTAGCCGACTCGCTAAATATGTCGCGTCGATGAACGTTTCGTTAATCAATAACGTAAACGGTTCCACGGGCATCCCCTCCATCTGCTCTGTTCATTACAGTATGCAAGAAACAAAGCAAACGTATGCATTCCAAACGTTCCCAAAGTAAGCGAGGATTGTTCCTACTTTGTAGTAGGCTGTATGGGTAAAAAATGGGATTTTTGACGGAAAAGTCGTTTTTTTTCGCATCCAGCAGAACGCATGTAGGGAACGTGACGACGAATTAGAAACCATTTGACAACATCATGCACCATGGTGTATCGTAATGGAAACGAACATAGCAATCGCAACATCGGCGAAGAGGAAACACCTCTCGTTTTGCTCATGCGAGCAGACGAGGGGTGTTTTTTGTCTTTTTTGTGGGTGCATTGCTTGTTTGGCATTTTGCATAAAACATCAGGTGCTCAAGGGAAAGGGGGTGAAAAAGGCGTGTTCAAGGCAACAGTCATGTGGTACAATGGAGGAGCATACGCATCGCCATACGTCATACGACTTGGTATAAAGTGTGGAAAAGCGAACGATCCGTAGACACGGAACAAAGACGCAACACACAATACCACGACGTAGAGGAGAGAAAGCGTATGCGACCACCAATGCAAGGAGGCAATGGACGACGGCATCAGAAAACACGTCGATCCAAAAAACGCCTCGCGGAGAAACGCAGGGAAGCCACA